>JAADEA010000139.1 GCA_013153675.1 Campylobacterota bacterium | reverse complement strand
AAACTCTAATTTATTAGAATACTTTTGGTATTTTATATCTACTTTTCTAAAAGGAGTTTTTTTATTACTATCTAAATTAAACATCTTTTTTCTCCTTTATTAGTTGAGAAAAGCTCTTTTTAGCTGGTTCTATCAATTCTCTTTCATCTAATTTAATAAATCTCTTTATTAATGGATGAAATGTTTTGTAATATTTATGAAGATTATATTTTAAAGCCACTTTAATAGCCTTATAGATAGCCTTTTTTATTTTACTTTCATTAAAATATCTATTTCTCATTGCTAATAGTTGATTGTGAAGCTTAATTTTAACGGGACATACATTATCACATGAGCTACATAGAGTGCAGGCAAATGGAAGATCTTTATATTTCTTATCTCTAAAAGAAGCCAAAATTGAGCCAATTGGTCCTGGAATGGTATAAGAGTAGCTATGTCCAGAGCTTCTTCTAAATACAGGACAAGTATTCATACAGGCTCCACATCTAATGCAATATAGAGCCTCTTTTGATGGAGAGTTTAAAAAAGAGCTTCTTTGATTATCTACTATAATAATATGGAGCTCTTGATTTAGAGCAGGAGAGTTAATATGAGTAGTATATGTGGTTATTGGCTGTCCAGTAGCACTTCTTGCTAAAAGTCTTAAAAATATAGATAGATCTTTAAGTGTTGGAATAAGCTTTTCTATTCCCATAGAAGCAATATGAATTTTTGCTAAAGATGTAGCAATATCTGCATTTCCTTCATTTGTACAAATTACTATTCCTCCACTTTGTGCAATTGCAAAATTAACTCCGCTAATTGCTGCTTGGGTTTTTAAAAATTTTTCTCTTAAATCTCTTTTTGCCACTTCTGTAAGATATAAAGGATCGTTATTATTAGGATCTGAATTTAATTTTTTTGCAAATATTTTTGCAATCTTCTCTTTTTTTAGATGTATTGCAGGAAGCACTATATGACTTGGTTTTTCATTATTTAACTGAACAATTCTTTCTCCTAAATCTGTATCTATTACTTCAATACCATTTTCTTGTAAATATTCATTTAAATTGCACTCTTCAGTAAGCATAGATTTACTTTTTAGAACTTGGGTAATATTTCTTTTTTTAAGTAGATCTAAAACTATTTTATTGTGCTCTTTTGCATCTTTGGCAAGGTGGATATTAATGTTATTTTTCTTTGCATTTTTTATAAATTGATCTAAAAGATAGCCCAAATTATTGATAGAGTCTTCTTTTATAATATTTGCCGCTTCTCTTAATTCTTCCCACTCTTTTACCTCTTTTATTGCTTTGTCTCTTTTTTCTCTTACATACCAAAGAGCTCTATCGTGCCATGATAGATACTCTTTATCTTGCAAAAACTTTTTTGCTAACTCTCTATGACTCATCCCACTCTCCTGCTAAGATTTGAACAATATGTAAAAATTTAATATCTTTTTTTTCCTTTTTTGCAATACTCTCCATATGCATTAGGCATGAAGAGTCATATCCAACTATATATTGAGCTTTATTTTTAATATGATCATTAATTCTATCTCTACCCATAATTACTGAGATTTCTGGCTCCATTATGCTAAATACTCCTCCAAAACCGCAACACTCATCAGCCCTATCTAATGGAACAAGTTCAATATCTTTTACCATATTTAATAATTTAAGAGGTTTAGAGTAAAAAGGAAGATTAAGTTCACTTGGGGTGGCTAAATTTAATTCTCTTAATCCATGGCAACTTTGATGGAAGCCTACTCTATATGGAAATGAAATATCTATATCTTTAGGTGTTACTTTTAGTATATCTGTTAGAAATTCACAAATTTCAAAACTCTTTTTAGCTATCTCATCTGCTCTTGGTATATTTAGTTGAGGATATCTATATTTTACCGTAGCAATACAGCTTGCTGATGGTGCTACAATATAATCAAAGGATTCAAAAGTATCTATAAATTTATTGGCAAGCTCTTTTGCATCCTCAAAATCTCCACTATTAATTAATGGTTGTGCACAACAGCTTTGATTTGGGGGATAGATTACATCGCACTTTAGTTTTTTTAATATTTTATAAGTAGCAAGAGCCACTTTGGGTTTGAAAATATCTATATAACATGGGATAAATAATCCAACTCTCATTCTTACTCCTTTGGAAAAATTGTAACAAAAATAGATGAAATAAAAACGATCTTTCCACTTTTTAATTGTTATAATTTAGTTAAAGAGGTGAAATATGGAAAGAGTAAGATTAATAGAAAATGCAATAATTTTAGAAGAATTTGAGGCAGGTGGACATGGAAATAAGTGGGGAGCTATATATAACAACAACTTTAAAATGAATGAACTTATTCCAAAGCTTCTTAAAAAGAGCGAACTATTGCAAGATTTTTTAGATAGTGAAGAGTGTACAAAAGATAAAATGGTTCCAGCAGGTGTATTAAGAAGCATGGCTAAAGATAAAAATAGTGCTCTTAAGTTTATCATAGCTCCTGCTAAATATGTAAATAATGAGGGTAATAGTGGGGTTTTAGTAAGTGCTTATCCTATATTTTATGAAGGTGTAGAAATTAGAGGAGAAGTAGATTCAATTGAGATTTTTCCAAATGCTTTAGAGGCGAGAGTTAAACTAAATTGTGCTAACTATCCTTTTGATATAGATTTTTTTGATTCTAAATTTGCTCAAAATAGATGCAAATATATTAAAAATAAAGAGTATAATTTTGTAGTTTCAGCACTTGTTTATAGTTTTAATATAAATAAGGGAAGAGAGGTATTATATAAAGAGACAAAAGGAGTTAATAAATTATATAGACTTGATTTAAGTCGTTTTAGCACCTATTTTATTGATGAGGTTTTTAAGGATCACTTCTATTTTAGTGGTGAGGTAATAGAGGTAAAAGAGAGATTTACAAACTTTTTTGGAGAGAGATTGCATATGGTTGTTATTAAAATTTTTGATGAAATGGATTTTGATCCTTTAATTTTACCTTTATTTATTTCTGATAAAATTCTTATGGGCAAAAACATTCCAAAAATTGGAAATATTGTAGAAGGCTACGGCTGGTTGCAAGGATATATGAAGGAGGAGATATGAAAAAGTTCATAGTTATAGTTGTTGGCGGAGGGTTAATTATATTTAGTGCATGTGCAAAAGAGAATAAAAAGAATAATCAGAATGTTTTTTGCCCAATGATCTATCAACCAGTCTGTGGCGAGGTTAAAGAGATAGTAGGTGGGGATTCATATATTTTAAAGAGGAAAACTTTTTCTAATAAATGTTTCTTAGAAAAAGCCAATGCCAAATTCTTGCATAAGGGGAGATGTCAAGAATTAAATAGTACAAAATAGCCGCTTTTGCGGCTTTTATCCTCTCTTAAATAATCTTCAAGAGTAAATGATATAATTTTGCAAAAGGAGTGAAGATGGACTATTTAAGAGAGGATAAAGAGTATATTCTACATACCTACAAAAGAGAAGATATTGCCTTTGTAAGAGGAAATAATGCTACTTTATATGATATTAATGGAAAAGATTATATAGATTTTGGAAGTGGTATTGGTGTTGTTTCTGTGGGACATGGAAATAAAATTTTAGCAGAAGCAATTTGTGATCAAGCTAATAAGTTAATTCATACATCAAATTTATATCATATTATCCCCCAAATAGAGCTTGCTAAAAAGATAGTAAATTTAAGTGGATATGATATGAGGCTATTTTTTGCTAACTCAGGTGCAGAAGCAAATGAGGGAGCAGTAAAAATAGCAAGAAAGTATGGAGAAAGTAGAGGCGGCAAAAAGAAAATTATTACTTTAGAACACTCTTTTCATGGAAGAACAATTACTACTATTAAAGCAACAGGACAATCAAAAATGCAGCCTCCACACTTTTCTCCCTATCCAGATGGTTTTGTTCATGTAGCAACTATTGATGATATTTATGAGAATATAGATGATGAGACTGTTGGAGTAATGATTGAGCTTGTGCAGGGTGAAGGGGGAGTTGAACCTTTTAAAAAAGAGGAGGTGCAAGATTTAGCTAAATTTTTAAAATCAAAAGATCTTTTATTAATTGTAGATGAGGTTCAAACTGGTGTTTATAGAAGTGGGGAGTTTTTAGCTTCTATGTTATATGAAATTGAACCAGATATTATTACTTTGGCAAAAGGTCTTGGCGGAGGAGTTCCAATTGGAGCTGTTATGACAAGATTAAAAGATATCTTTGAGTATGGAGATCATGGAAGTACATTTGGAGGTAACTTTTTATCTACAAGAGCTGCAAATGTTGTTCTTGATATATTAAAAGATGAGTATGCCTCTAATAGATTAAAAGAGAGGATTGAATTTTTTAATAGTTTTATTGAAAATTTTGCAAAAGAGGATAGATTATTTAGCAAATCAGTTGGAATTGGTTTAATGAGAGGACTTAGGACAAAAGAGGCTTCTATTCAAGAGGCTATTTTAAAAGAGTCTTTAAAAGAGGGAGTGATTTTATTAAAAGCAGGAAGAAATACAGTTAGATTTTTGCCTCCTTTAACAATTTCAAAGAATGAAATTGAAGAGGGATTTAAAAGATTTGAGATGGCATTAGGAAGAGTTGGAGTCTAATGAAAAAGAAACTCTTTTTTTTTCTTTTGGTTATAAATTTAGCTTTTGGAGATGAGCTTAAAAACTATTTAGATAGTTTAAATAATGAGTTATTTAGTTTAAAGTTAAAAGAGTCCAATTTAGAGGGAAAGAAGCTCTCATTAGATTGGATTGGAGGAATTTTTATTACATATTCAAGAAATTTTTCTACCCAATATGAAAATAAAAGCTTTATATCTCAAAATTTTTCTATCTCTATTGAACAAGCAATTTTTAGATTTGGCGGCATCTTATTTGGAATAAAATACTCTAAAGCTCTTGCTAATAGTAAGAGTTTGGCTATTGAAAAGGAAAAAAGATCTTTAATAGTAAGAGCATATGAGATTGCAATTAATCTAAAAAAGAGCTCTTTGGAACTAAAAAAGATGAAGTTAAAGATTAAAAACGATGAGTTAGAATATAAGAAAAAAAGAGATCTTTTTAATAGAGGAGCACTTGATTCAATAGAGTTAAATAGAGCTATTTTGGCTCTTGATATGGATAGGGTTCAACTATTAAATATTAAAAGAGAAATTAGCTTTTATAAAAATGAGTTTAAAAAGATATCAAAAAAAGATCCTCTTAAAATATCAATTCCTCCATTAAAAATATTTTCTAAAAAAGAGTATGTTAATAATAATTATGATCTTTTAATTAAAGAGGCTCAAGTTAGAAAGGATTATTATCAAAAAAATGCAACTATAACAAAATATCTTCCTACTATCTCTCTTTATGCCTCTTTTAATCATATAACTCCAACCTTAGTAGGAAAAAGTTCATATATTAATTATGGTCTAAAGGTGACAATGCCTATTTATATTAATGAGTTTATTGATATAGAAAGAGCAAAAGTCTCATATCTTAAAAGCAGAGTAGAGAAGTTGGTTTTAAAAAACTCTTTAAAAAAAGAGTATAAAGATATTGTAGAAGGAATTAAATTAATTGATCAAAAGATAGATATATCAAAAAAAGATAAAAAATTGTATTACAAATTATATTTAGATACAAAAGAGCAATTTAAAAGTGGAAGTAAAACAAAAGTTGATGTTGAGATTATGAAAAATAGTTACTATATCAAAAAATTAGATATTAAAATTTTAGAATATGAAAAGAGTTTAGAGATATTAAAGCTTTATAAAAAGGTAAGAGGTTGATTTTTTATAAATTTATGAATGAATGGTTATATGGGGAGGATGGATATTATAGAAAGTTTAGAGAGATAGGGAAAGAGGGAGACTTTTTTACTGCTGTTTCTATGACTCCATTTTTTGGAGGAGCAATAGGAAATAAGATCTATAAAGAGACTAAAGATAAAAAAGATATATCAATTGTTGAAATAGGTGCTCATAAAGGCTATATGATAGTAGATATTATTAGGTGGATCTATACAATTGATAGGGATTTCTTAAAGAGAGTAAAGTTTTTTATTATTGAAAAGAGTAAAGAGGTTGCCAATATTCAAAGAGAGTTTTTTAAAGAGAAGCTAAAAGGAGAGGTAGAGGTAGAGATATTAAGTTCTCTAAGTGAGTTAAAAAGTAATTATGCCTTTTTTGTATCTAATGAGATTTTTGATGCTTTTGGAGCAAATTTATATTATAAAGAGAAAATTGCATATGTAAAAAATTGGCAAATTGTTTGGGAGGATGCTTCAAAAGAGGATATAGAATTTGCAAAAAGATATAATTTTA
>JAADEA010000025.1 GCA_013153675.1 Campylobacterota bacterium | reverse complement strand
GTTCCTCTTTGTAATCTTAAAGAAAAAGAGATTATAAAATTAATTGATGGAAGATGTGAAGCTATTGTAGAGGTAATTGAAAAAAGGAGTATTTAACTGAGAGGGTGATAAAATACTTCATTAAAAAGAAGGCAGGTTTATGAAAGAGGCTAAATATATTTGGATGAATGGTAAGCTTGTTGAGTGGAAAGATGCAAAAGTTCATCTTTTAACCCATACTCTGCACTATGGAAATGGAGTATTTGAGGGGACAAGAGCTTATCAAACAGAGATGGGATTGGCTATTTTTAGGCTTGATGATCATTGTAAAAGATTATATAACTCTGCAAAAATTGTAGCAATTGAGCCCAATATTGAATATGAAGAGTTTAAAAATGCCCATATTGAGCTTTTAAGAGCAAATGATTTTAAAGATAATGTATATATTAGACCAATTATCTTTCTTGGCTATGGAGTAATGGGGCTTTTACATATTAATGCACCGGTTGAGAGTGCAATTGCTGCATGGGAGTGGGGTGCCTATTTAGGCGATGAAGGTTTAGAAAATGGTATTAAGGTATGCACCTCTTCTATTGTAAGGAATTCTATTAAATCTACTTTTGGAAAGGCAAAGGCAGTAGCTAACTACTTAAATAGTCAATTAGCAAAATATGAAGCAGTTAAAAATGGTTTTGAAGAGGCTCTTTTATTAGATGAAAATGGATTTGTAGCAGAAGGGAGTGGAGAGTGTATCTTTATTGTAAGAGATGAGGTTTTAATTACGCCTCCAAATGATAACTCTCTTGAATCTATTACTCAAGCTACTATTATAGAACTTGCTAAAATGCTTGGAATAGAGGTAGTTAGAAGAAATATTACAAGAGATGAGGTTTATATTTGTGATGAGGCATTTTTTACTGGAACTGCAGCAGAGGTTACTCCTATTAACTCTCTTGATCATAGAGTAATTGGAAATGGAAAGAGAGGAGAGATTACAAAGATTTTACAAGATGCATATTTTGATGTAGTTTATGGTAGGGATGAGAGATATTTCCACTATTTAACTTTTGTATAAAGAAAAGATTATGGATATTAATTGGGAAAAAAATCCTCTTATTCCAGCAATAGCTCAAGATTATAAAAGTAAAGATATATTAATGCTTGCTTATATGAATAAGGAGGCTTTTGAATTAACATTAAATAGTGGGTATGCCCACTATTATAGTAGATCTAAGCAAAGAATTTGGAAAAAGGGTGAAAGCTCTGGACATACTCAAAAGATAAAAGATATATTAATTGATTGTGATGGGGATACTATTTTGCTCCTTGTAGAACAAAAAGGAGTAGCTTGTCATACAGGAAAATATAGCTGCTTTTTTAGATCTATTAAAGATAATACTTCTATTAAAGATATAAAAGAGATAGATACAAATAGAATCTATTCTATAGTAGATAGGTTGTATCATACTATTTTAGAGAGAAAAAGTGACAATTCTAAGCGTTCTTGGACTAAAAAACTGCTAAATAATCCTCAACTTTTAAGAGAAAAAATTTTAGAAGAGGCAAAAGAGCTTTGTGATGCTATTGAGTTTGAAAGTGATGAGAATGTGATTCATGAAGCAGCCGATTTATTATATCACTCTTTAGTTGGATTGGGAAAAAGAGAGATCTCTCCAGATAGAATAAAGCAAGAGTTAGAAAAACGATTTGGTATAAGTGGAATTGAAGAGAAAGAAAAAAGAAGAAATTAGATAATTTAAAAGATAAAGCTTTAAAACGCTTTATCTTTTTTTATTTCTTGAATCAAATGTATAGGCAAACATTGGAATATATATTAGTGTAAGAAGAGTTCCAATAAGCAATCCACCAATTGCTACATCAGCAATTGGAGATAATCTTTCAAGACCAATTGCTCTTTCAAGAGCAATTGGAATCATACCAGCAATTGTCCCAAAAGCTGTCATCATAACTGGTCTAAATCTCACTTTTATTGCAGCAAGAGCAGATTCAAATGGAGGAATACCTTTTTTCTCATACTCTTTATAAAAGTCAATTAATAAAACACTATTTTTTATAATAATTCCAAATAGTAGCAAAATCCCTACCATACTTGGCATACAGCTTGGTTTATTTGCGATAATCAAACTCCACATAGCTCCAATAATTGATAGAGGTAATACAACAATCATAATAAGAGATAATTTTAAAGAGTTATAAACTACCATTAAAGTTAAAATTAAAATAACAATTCCTATTAATATAGCTTTTAAGAGCCTTTGAAATGAATCATTTAACTCTTTCATATCTCCTGCTTGTGTATAATTGGTAATATTTGCTTCATGAAGAAGTCTATTTGCATCATCAGTAATTTTGCTAATAGGTCTCCTTTCTCTATATCCTTGAGTCTCAATTGAGTATTCTAAATTTTCTCTTTCTATTTTGCTATATGTAAACTCTTTTTTAATTTTAGCAAGTAGACTAAGAGGAACTACTCCTTTTTTTGTTGTAATAGGTAACATTTTTAACTCTTCTATATTTGTAGAAAAGTTATTATCAAATTTGACTCTTACATATTGGGTATTCATAGAGCTAAAAGCAGTAGATAAAAGGGCAATTTGATCTTTTAGTGCAATTTGACTAATAATTGCTCCTGGTGTTACTCCATAACTTAGGGCTCTATTTTTATCTATTATAATTTTTGCTTCTAAAAAGTCTTTATCCCAGCTAATCATTGTAGATGTTAAGCCAGGGATATTTTGTATTATTTTTTCTGCTTTTTTTGCAATATCAGGCAAGTTTTCATAAGTTGCATCTTTAAATCTAATTGCAAGTGGAGCTGATATGGTAGATAGGGCAGTAGCTCCAAAATCATATACTGCTAAATTTTTAATTCCTTTTAAATTAGCTAATTTTTCTCTAATTTCTTTTTCAAGCTCCCAAATATTTTTCTTCCTATGAAATCTATCTACTGCAGTAATAGTTAACATTATAGAGTTACCAGCACCTCCCCCACTAATAGATAATACCCCCATTTCTGTCCCTATTGCAATGGAACTTCTTTCAAGCCATGGTTGTTGATTTAGCCATTTTAAAAAAGGTTTTAATCTATTTTTTGATTCATCAGCATTTATATTACTTGAAAATTCTACTTTTGCTTTAATAATTCCTGTATCCATTGGAGGCATTACATCTCTACCAATAGTTGGAACTACATTTTTCATTGTAGCTGCCAAAATAACAATTGCTATTGCTACTAAAAATACTTTTCTTAAAGGAGCTAATTTACCATTTGTAAATTTTAATATAGATAAGTATGGATTAATTAATCTTGCAATTGTATTTTGATACATCTTTTCAAATAATTTTTCCAATTTACTCTTTTTAGCTCCATTCTTATAGAGATATTGCGAAAATTTAGGAATAAATGTAATTGATATAAACCAGCTAACTAACAAAGCTACAATTAGAGTGCTAATTAAAGGAGAAAATATCTTTTGAGGATATCCACCTACAAACATTAAAGGGAATAATATTGCGATGGTAGAGATGGTTCCAGCAAAAATTGGCATTAATACCTCTTTTGTTCCTTCATAAATAGCCTTTTGTAAATCATCTCCCTCTTCAATATGTCTTTCAATATTTTCGAGTACTACTACTGCATCATCTACAAGCATTCCAAGAGCTAAAATAATTCCTGTATAAATAATAATGTTTAATTCTCCGCCAGTTATATAAATAAAAGCTAAAACTCCAAAAAATACCATTGGAATTGATACAGCAGCAGCAATTAGTGCTCTAAAATTGGCTAAAAAAATAAGTAATACTAAAAGTGTAAATATAATTGCATCTCTTAGAGCTTCAATCATATTATCATTTGATTTTTCTACAAGATCTCTTTGAGTGTCTGCAATTTCTATTTTAATATTTGGATACTCTCTTTGTATCTCTTTTATAATCTCTCTTGCTGCATCACTTGTAGCAAGAACACTTCCTCCAGGTGCTCTTTGAACAGATATCGCAATAGCTTCTTTATTGTTACCAATAAATGCACTATTATTTCTTTTATATTTCCAATTTACTTTTGCAATATCTTTTAGTTTAATATTTGGTTTTATAAAACTCTCTTTTAATTTATCAATGCTATCTTCTTGTCCATAAAAAGTTAATGTTATAAAATTTTCTTTATTTTTAATAAATCCCACTGGAAAGTCGCTATTAGAAGTTTGTAGAGTTTTTAATAGAGTATCTAATGTAATACCATACTTTTCCATCTTTAAGGGATCAATTTCTATCATAATAGCGCTATTATATCCTCCAAAAATTTCAACATTTCCAATATCTTGGTTACTTAATAGCTTTGGTTTAATAAAACTCTCTGCTATTTTTCTAATTTCTGAAATTGTTAAATTATTATCTTTTGGATATAGGGCAAATAAATCTACAGGAGCAGTAAAATCTCCAACCAAATATATTGATGGAATAGAGTTTTTAGGAAGTTTACTTTTAATTCTATTTAAAGCATTGCTAACATCTACACTTGCTTCTTGAAGAGTTTTTTTATAATTAAATACCACATGAACTATTGAGAAATTAGAAACATTAGTAGAACTTATTTGGTATATATTGCTAAGAGTTGCCATCTCTTCTTCAATAGGTTTAGAGACAGATGATGCTACTACACTTGCTGGAGCTCCGGGAACTTGAGTGAAAATTACTACTTCTGGTCTATTTGCATCTGGAAATAAGTTTTTTGGCATTTTAATAAGACCAATTACTCCAAATACAAATATAGCCAAAATAATTGCAATTAAAAAGTGTGTTCTTTTATAGAAGAATTCAAACATATAAAATCCTTATTTGGCTAATTTTACTGGGTAGCCACCCTTAATTTTTAATAAGATATCAGGTTTTGCTATAAGAATTTTTTGAGAGATATTTTCTTTAATTACTACACCCTCTTTTCCACTTTCTATAATATGAATCTCTTTTGGTATTACTTTAGACTTTTTATAGATAAAAATATAGCTTTTATTGTCAATAGATAAGATAGAGTCATATGGAATTAAAGTGGCTTTTCCTCTAAATAAAATTACATTTAAATCTATCTTCTCCCCTGTTACTAAAGATGGATCATCAATATTTGCTTTAAATAATTTAACACCATTAAATGAGGCTTTAAGAGGTGTAAGAGGATATATTTTTTCTTTATATAAAGTCTCTTTATAACTCTTAGGTAGAGCAATAGAGATATAATTTCCTTTTTTGGGAGTGATTTTTAGTATAGGTTTTCCCATAAAGGCATTATCTGCAAGATTAAAAAATTTAGCACTAACTATTCCATCAACAGGCGATTTTATATCTGTATATGTAAGAGCATTTAATATAGCCTTTTTGTTTGCTTCTATCTCTTTAAGAGAGTTTTGATTTGCTTTAATTTGAGCTTTTAGAGTAACAATTTTATTCTCTTGATTTTGAACCTCCTCTATTGAGACCATTTTAACTTTTAATAACTTTTTACTTCTTTTAAGAGAGGCTATTGCATTGTTTAAATTTATTTTTTGTGCCAAAATGGTATTTTTTAAAGAGTTCTCTTTAGAATTTAGTTCAATTAACTTAGCTTTTAGATCACTATTATCTAAACTTACAACAATTTCTCCTTTTTTAACCTTTTGACCAAGATCTTTTATCTTTAAAATTTTACCGCTAAATTTTGTATTAATAACTACCTCTTTATCATTTTTAACTTCTCCTATATAACTTGATGTTAATATAATATCTTTTGGTTTAATGTTAGTAGATTTTGTTACTATTGGATATATGGGAGCTTTTGGCTCATTTGCATCTTTTTCTCTTTTTAATTTAACAATTTTTATTCCACCAACTACCAGCAGGAGGGCTATTATTAAATAGATTAAGGCTTTTATATATTTCATTTAAAGATCCTTTTTAGATTTATTCCATAAATTAAGCATTTTTGAGCTTTATAGCTATTTTTTAGTGCATATAAATTTGCTAAATTAGCTCTACTTTTTGCTAAATTATCTTCATATTGTAAATATTCATCTACACTCATTCTTGATAATTTAAATGCGGCTGTTGCACCTACTAATAGCTCTTTTTGAGTTTTAATAGACTCTTTTGTATATTTGATTGCTTCATTAATCTCTTTTAGAGTTTGATTAATCTTATTAATATCAGCTTGAAGATCTTTTTTTGTTTTTGCTATTTCTAAAGCACTTTTTAATCTTTCTACTTGTGCTTTTTGAATTTCACCTGATGCTTTTTTATTTAAAATATCCCAATTTAGATATATCCCAGCAGTTGCCATATTTGCTTT
>JAADEA010000156.1 GCA_013153675.1 Campylobacterota bacterium | reverse complement strand
GCCCCTTATCAACAAAAACTGCAACTTGAGACTCTCTAACAATCAATTTTGCTCCATATTTTATGGCGCTATCACCTCTTGGATATCGCCATACAATTGTGTTGTTTGAGTCATCTTTCCACTCAATAATATCAATAAACTGCCCAAAGAGCCAATCAAAAAGTCCCATCTCTTAGCCTTTGCTTTGTTGGAGTCTCTCTTGTTGAGCCTTTGTTGCAAGAAGAGCATCTTTAAGCGCTTTTTCAGTCTTTTGAAGCTCAATTTCAGCTTTTGCGCGCGCCTCTTTTCCTTGCTGAGCAATTTGAAGCGACTCATTTAGAGTCTCAATTAGAGTCTGATTTGCCTTTTTGATACTTTCAATATCAAAAACTCCGCGCTCCATCTCTTTTCTAATATCTTTATTTGCCTCTTTTAGAGCCTCAGCATTAGCTTCAAGTAAATCATTTGTTAAATCATTTGCACTCTTGATTGCTTTTGCAGCCTCATGGCTTCTAAAGATTGTAATTGTTTGAGCAAGCTGATTTTTCCAAAGAGGGATTGTGTTAACTAGTGTTGAGTTTATCTTATTAATTAAAGATTTATCATTTTCTTGAATAAGCCTAATGCTAGGAAGTGCTTGCATTGCAACTTGGCGAGATAGCTTTAAATCATGAACTCTTCGCTCCAAATCATCTCTAAAGTCTCTAATCTCTTTTAGCTCTTGAATTGCTAACATATCATTGCTTTTAGCTCTCTCTTCAAACTCTGGAATAATTTTCTCTTCTAGCTCTTTTAGCTTCATCTCTCCAGCTTTAATATATAGCTCAAGCTGTCTAAAATAATCCAAATTTGCTTCATAGAGCTTCTCAAGTGCTGTAATATCAGTAATTAGTTTTGATTTATGCTTTTCTAGCTCATCACTAATTGTCTCAATTTGAGATTTTACATCTTCATATTTTTGGACAAATTTGGTTACTGGTGAGGTAAATCCCAAAAGCTTTTGCCACCAGCTAAGTTGGTCATTTGGATTGAGCTCATCAATATCAAACCCTCTAATTGCTGCAACCATATTACTCAAAAGCTCTCCAGTTTTGCCTGTATCTTTATTTTTAACACCTTCTAGCATTCTATTTGATATCTCATCAAGCTTCTCTTGAGCCTTTGAACCAAACAAAATTATTGAGTTTCTATCTTTTATATTAATCTCTTGAAGCGCTTTCTCAAGTGCAGCTTTCTCTTCATCAGTTACTTCAACAATCTCATTTTTTTGGTTCTCAACCACCTCTTTTTCAATTAACTCTTTTACTTTTGTATCCATTTTTTACTCCTGTAGCTGTTTTTTTAGTGAATCTATTTGAACATCTAAATCAAAAATCTCATTTGATTTAAGTTTTTGCAAATCCTCATCAAAGCGCTTTGAGGCTTGGTGCAAAAGCTCAATTAGGCGCTTTTTATAACTCTCATCTAAAATCTCTTTATCAATATTTTTATATTTTGTAATTACATCTTTTATACCATCAAGATATACAACCATAAATTTTCTGGCACTATAGTAATCTTTTGGATCCTCTTTTATATTCTCAATTATATCTTTTGCTTTTTGTGTGGCGCTCTCAATTGCATATTTTAGCTCAAAATCTGAAATCTCATTTTTTGTCTCTTCTATATATTTGATTTTTTCTTCTGCCTCATTTAAGGAATTTAGTAGTTTTTCAATATTAATGACGCTAAGCTCTGGTAGCTTATCTTTAAATGGATCTTTTCCATAATATAAAAGCAGTCCAACAAAGCCAATTATTGGATTTATAATAACTTCAATTAGTGAGCTTTTATTAACAAAAGCCTCTAATATAAAAATTGCAACTGCAACTCCTATATAGCCATAGAGTTTATATTTTTTTGGAGCTTTTATAACTTTAGCATTGTTATATTTTTGCTCCTCCTCAAGCCCTTTATCAATTGATTTAATAGATAGATAAAAAATTAAAAATGCAGCTATCTCAATTCCAAATTTTATAAACTCTTTATTAAATAGAGCTTTAGTAGTAGATATAAATAGCAACAATAAAAAAATATAGAGATATTTTGCTTTTAGAGATGTTTTTATCTTTTTTGTATCTAATCTTATAGCTCTTCCCATTATCTATCCTAAGAGGGTCTTTAAAATAGAGCTACCAAGAGCGTATAATATAAATATAAATCCAAACCACTTATAATAATCCATTTTAGACCCATTTTATAAATTGAAATATAAAAAACTATTATAATATTTTTTTGATAAATATGGATAAAATCTAACACTATTTTTAATTTTAAAGTAAATTTTTAGCTGCTAATAATTTTATCAATAAATTTAAGAGGTGTTTGGTCAAAATATAGATTTTTAATTTTTTTGCACAAAGTATCGATTTGGTTGGATGGTTTTGCTTCTTCTAAAGATGGAGTATACTCTTTTGGAAAAAATTTATTAGGAGGTGCTATTGTTATTACTTTTTTATTAAAATATTTAGTACTAAGTGTTAGTGGAAGAGTGCCTGCTTTATGTATTAAATACTCTTTTGTAATGCCATCAGCACCAAGGAGTAAAATATCTACTTCTTTTAACATAGAGGCTAATAGAGCATCTGTTGTTAATATTACATTAAAGCCATCTTTTTGTAACTCTTGGCAGAGAGTTTTTCCTTCATTTATAGGTCTTGCTTCAGATATTAATATTTGAATCTTTTGTTTATCTAAACTATTTAATGCTTTTTTAACAAGTGAGCTATAAGAGTATATTGCTATTTTTTTAAAATTTTTTAAAAATCTGGAAGCATTTTTAATTGTTTTTATCTCATCATCTTTAAGTTTTAATTGATATTTGTTGATTTTATCAATATCTAAATTATCTTTTAAAAAAAGATATAAATTATAGATAGATGCCATTTGGCTATGAGCTTTGGCAATCTTTTCTATATAGGATAAGAGCTCTTTTTTATCTATATTATCCTCTAAAAGAGCTTTTTTTGTAATTTCTAAAGTCTTATTTGTAATATATGATGCTGAATGTTGATAATCTCTAATTAGCTCTTTAAACTCTTTTAATATCATTTTTTTCCAAGTAATCCTTTTAGTGCCTCTTGAATATCTGCTGGGTATATAATAATTTTGCTATTTTGACTTGCACTTAACTTTTCAAGATTATTTATATATCTATCTCCAAGCAAAAATAGAGCTGGTAGTTCCCTATCTTTTATAGAGTTAGTAATCTCTTCAATTGCTTTTGCAGAGGCTTGAGCAAGGGCAATTTGAGCTTGAGCCTCTCTTTTTGCAGCTTCAAGTTTTCCATCTGCTTCTAATATTGCAGCATTCTTTTTCCCTTCTGCCATTGTTTCAATTGCTCTTCGCTCTCTTTCTGCTGCTGCTTGTTGCTCCATTGCTTTTTGCATAGATGGACTTGGGCTAATATCTTGAATCTCTACACTTTTAATTGTTACTCCCCAATCTGCCACATCATCTATAACCTGCTCTTTTAATCTATTTTTAATTACCTCTCTACTTGATAGGGCTTCATCTAAACTCATTTCACCAATAATTGATCTAAGAGTAGTCATTACTAAATTTATAATTGCCTCTTTAAAATTTTCTACTCCATATATAGCATCTTGTGGCTTTGTTACCCTTACAAAAGCAACTGCATTGGTTAAAATTACTGCATTATCTTTTGTTATAACCTCTTGTTCTGGAATATCTAAAATAATATCTCTTGTAGATACTTTTGCTCTAATAGAGTCTAAATATGGAATTAATAGATTTAATCCTGGTTTTAAGGTTTTATGATATCTTCCTAATCTCTCTACTACCCACTCTTCTCCTTGAGGAACTATTTTAATTCCCTTATAAAGGGTGAGAATAATTAAAAATACTATAAATAGGGCTATTATTAATGAAGCGTTCATTATCTCTCCTTTTTCTTTACTTTTATTAGCTGTCCTTGAATCTTTACAATTTTTACTCTATCTCCCTTTTTAAGGGGCATATCAGCAAATGCAGGCCACTTTCTATTTCCAAGTACTGGTTCATCAAATATAACTTTGCCTCTATTTGGAGGGATAATATCTTCTATAACAGTTCCTAATATATTTACTCTGTAATGGGGCTGTCCAACTTGAGTAGAGGAGGCACGAGATGTTTTTTTATACCAAATAACAATTACAATAATAGCGAGTATGACCCAAAGGAGTAATTCAGTAGCAAATGTGAGAGTAAAAATAAGAGTTATAATTGCAGTAATTATAGCTGCTATTCCAATTCCAAGCATTAAAAATGTGCCACTAATTAACTCCATGGCTATTAAAAATATTCCAAAAATAAGCCAATGCCACCATACAATTATATGATCTAACCACTCTATCATCTATTCCCTTTATTTTAATTATACCATAAGATCAGCTATTTTCGTTTATCCAGCGCTCTAAAATAATCTTAGCAGCAAGGGAGTCAACTCTTCCATCTTTTTTAAATTTTATTACTCCTTTTATCTCCTCTTTTGCTTCATTTGAAGAGTTTCCCTCATCTATATAGTGAACTTTTATTCCATCTAATTCTAATAAAGATATAAAGTGTTTAATTCTTTTTTCCATCTCCTCTTGAGAACTTTCTCCCATTGGAATTCCTACAATTAGCTCTTTTACATTCCACTCTTTTAAAAAGTTGCTTACATCTCTTGCTGCTTGATTTCTATTTTTTCTAATAATTGCTTTTTGAGGTAGTACTACCTTTTTATCTGGAGATAGAGCTAAACCTATTCTCTTTAGTCCTACATCAATGGCAGCATATCTCATTCAAACTCCTTTAAATAGGAGATTACCTCTTCATCGCTTAATTGATGAAAATCTTGATAAAATCTACCAACTGCAACTAAATTACTGTCTAAATGGGCAACTACTACTCTATTTGCTACTTCCTTTAATTTTTCATATATTTGAGTTGGGGCAACTGGAACTGCAATAATAATCTCCTTTGCTCCAAGATTTTTAATAGCTTTTGCAGCCAATATAATAGATGCGCCAGTAGCAACTCCATCATCTGTTAAAATAACTCCTTTATCTTTAAAAGATGGAAGAGCTTTTTTATATTTTCTTCTTTTTTCTTCTATCTCTTGGAGCTTTTTTAGAGCCCATTTTTGGTAATAAGAGTTATCTAATTTTAATAAATTGGCAGCATATGGATCAATAGCTATCTCTTTATCTTCACTTACTGCCCCTACTGCTACCTCTTCATTATATGGAGAGGGTATCTTTTTTGTAAAAAATATCTCTAATGGAAGCTTTAACTCTTTTGCTATCTCATATCCTACCTCTACCCCTCCTCTTGGAAGAGCTACTACTAAATAGTTATCTTTGCAGCAATACTCTTTTAACATTTTTGCCAATACTCTTCCAGCTTCTCTTCTATCTTTAAAGATCATCTAATTTCCTTTTAGTCTATTTTTGACTTTTTGAATTCTATTATAGGCTCTATTTATTTGAGAGATATCAATTTTATTTTCTCTTAAGAGCTCTTTTGTAATTTTAATTAATCTATTTAGAGTAATTTGATTTTTAATTGAGGTTTGATTAGAAAATAGCATAATATCAATACCAGCATTAATTGCTAATCTTATCCTATCTTTTAGTGAATAATATTTAGAGATAGCTCCCATTTGTAAATCATCACTAATTACTACGCCTCTAAAGCCAAGATTTTTTCTTAAAAGATTTGTTATAATATTTTTAGATAAAGAAGCAGGATAGTTTGGATCTAATTTTTTATTAAAGATATGAGCTACCATAATTGTATCTGTTAATTTTTGTTTGATTAATATTTTATAAGGAATTAGCTCTTTTGGATTCCATATATTAGTAACATCTACAAAGCCTTTATGTGTATCTTTAAAAGAGGAGCCATGTCCTGGAAAGTGTTTAAGAGATGTTAAAATATTATATTTATGCATTTCTTCTATAAATATTTTTGCATAGGTAGCTACTTTTATTGGATCTTTTCCAAAAGATCTTTTAAAACCTACAATTACTCTATTTTTTGGATTTAATGCCAAATCTACCACAGGAGCTAAATTAAAATTAATCCCTAAATATGCCAAATTTTTTGCCATATTAGAATAGATATTCTTTGCATAATAGATATCTTTATCTGAAATACTCTTAGCAGATGGATATTTAGAGATAAGTTTTAATCTATCAACAAAGCCTCCCTCTTCATCTATTGCTATAAATATATCTTTATTGCAGCTTTTTATTTGAGAGGTGAGCTCTTTTAGCTGTTTAATATCTTTTATATTTTTAATATTTTTACCTATTTTATTAAAGAGTATAACTCCTCCTAAATTTTGTTTACAAATAGCATTATAGATCCAGCTATTGGGGTAGATTTGGCATTA
>JAADEA010000081.1 GCA_013153675.1 Campylobacterota bacterium | reverse complement strand
ATAATTTCACAAGAAATTAAAACTATTATGAATAATCTCTACTCTCTTAATTTTTGGTTTTAATATCTCTAAGACCCTTTTTATCTCTTTATCCTCAAGAGCATTATAGATTAATACTACCTCTTTATCCAAATTTTTTACAATCTCTTCAGCAGCTAATGGATTATGTCCTACATCAATATATATATTCTTTGATATCTTAAAGAGACGTCCAAATAGTTTTAGATCTTTTAGAGAGGATAAATCTACACTCTCATTTAATATTTTTGCTCCTAATATAGCTAAAGAGATATTATCTATTAAGAATGAGGGAGGATTATTCATAATAGTTTTAATTTCTTGTGAAATTATCTCTTTTTTATCCCAATCTTTTAGAAAAAATAGCTTAACTCCTTTTTCTTTAGCAATTTTTGAAGCTATCTCATATACTATATTATATTTTTGAATACCAATAGCTGCTACTTCACTCATTGCCTTTAATTTTGAAGTAGCAATCTTTTCAATACTATCTCCTAAAAACTCTTTATGATCAAAACCAATATTTGTAAATAGAGTTAAATCTCTCTTTGCTACTGAGGTAGCATCAAACTCTCCACCCAGTCCAGCTTCTAATACAATATAATCAAGATCTTCAAAAAGGATTAATGCTAAAAGGGTTTGATATTCAAAATAGCTTAGCTCCTTTGCAACCTCTTCTCCTAATAGGGCTAATAATTTTTGATGAGCTCTATTTAACTCATCATCAGTAGCAAATCTATTATCTATCCAAAATCTCTCTCTAAAATGAAAAATATGGGGAGAGCTAAAATGACCAACTCTTTTTTTATTTTTATATAATAGATAGGCTAAAGCTCTACTTGTGCTTCCTTTGCCATTTGTGCCAATTACTTGAATAGTAGTTGGCTTTTTAATCTTATCTTTTATAAGAAGATATGCCTCTTTGATTCTATTTGGATCAAACTTTTTATAAAAGAGCGGTTTACTATTTAAAAACTCCTCTAACAATTTCACCTCTTATCTTATAGTTAAATGGTATAAAAATCTATCTAATGCTTTATCTATTGCCTCTTTAATTGCCTCTTCTTGGCTCTTATAACTTTGAATAGAGGTAGATTTAACTCCTACCTCTTCATAAGAACTTAAGCTCTCTTGCCAACTCTTTTTAGGACTCTTTACCCTATATTTTATAGACACTCTAACCCCATATCGAATAACATATCCATTTTCATCATAATTTAGAGGCTTTAGGGAAATAGAGTAATCTATAATATCAATTTTGCTTTTTGCTTCTTTTTTATCTTTTGTCAATTTTAAATTTAATCTCTCACTTATTAATTTAGCAAATTCATCATATATATATACCCCATACTTAGGCTCATCTGGTCTTATATTTACATAGATATATACAGGATCTTTAATACTCTCTTTTGCAAAAGATTTAATAGGCTTATAACCACACCCTGCAACTATTATAGAAAAAATTAGCCACCACACTCTTTTCATCTTATACTCACTTTTTTAATACAAAATTTACAATTCTCCCCTCTACATACTTAATATCTCTAATCTCTTTGCCATCTAAATATTTTTTAACTCTCTCTTTAGCTTTTTTGATTATATCTTCTTTTAATAAAGACGGATCTACCTTAATATCTCCTCTCTTTTTACCATCTACCATTATTACATATAACTTTTCCTCTTTTTCAAATATATCTTTAGGAACTTTAATATCATCTTCTAAATTCTTTCTACCAAATAGCTCTTGGCTCATATCATGAGCAATATGTGGAACTATTGGTTCAAGAAGATCTAATAAAATATATAACCCCTCACTCCATACTTTATCATTTTTTTGTTTATCAAGAGCATTTAGAGCCTCCATTACCATTGCAATTAATTTATTAAAGGCAAAAGAGCCCTCATACACCTCTTTTGATTTTAAAAGAGCTTCATAAACCTTTAATCTTGCATACTTTTCCTCTTTAGAGAGAGTATTATGATCAATTTTAGGCAACTCTTTAAAAGTTACCTTATCTTTTTTGCTATATAGACGCTTTAAAAATCTATAAGCTCCCTCTACTGAAGAGTCGCTCCACTCTAAATCTTTTTGAGGAGGGGCTGCAAATAGAATAAATAATCTTGCTGTATCTGCGCCATACTTTTTAATAATAAAATCTGGATCCACTGTATTTCCTTTTGACTTACTCATTTTAGCACCATCTTTTAATACCATACCTTGAGTAAGCAATCTCTCAAAAGGCTCATCTACCTCCACATATCCTAAATCTCTTAAAGCCTTCGTAAAGAATCTTGCATATAGTAGGTGCAATATAGCATGCTCTATTCCACCTATATATTGATCAACTGGCATCCAATATCTACTATCTTCTTTATCAATTCCTACCTCTTCCCACTTTTTAGGATCTGTGGCAAATCTAAATTGATACCAACTACTCTCTACAAAAGTATCTAAAGTATCAGTCTCTCTAATAGCATCTTTACCACATTTTGGACATTTGCAATATTTCCAAGTAGGATGGCTCTCTAAAGGATTCCCCTCTCCTGTAATTGTTACATCATCTGGAAGAGTTATTGGTAAATTTTCAATATTCTCTGGCACCAATCCACACTCACTACAATGAACAAAAGGAATAGGAGTCCCCCAATATCTTTGACGGCTCACTCCCCAATTTCTAAGTTTATAATTTATACTTCTCTTTCCAAGATTATGAGACTCAAAAAATTCTATAATTTTTTTAGCAGCCTCTTTATTATCTAAACCACTAAATTCACCTGAGTTAATAAGCTTTCCATCTTTCGTATAAGGTAACTCTCCCCCTTCTATTACTCTAATAATAGGCAAGTTATATTTAGTAGCAAACTCATAATCTCTCTCATCATGGGCAGGTACTGCCATAACAGCACCACCACCATAACTTGCTAATACAAAATTTGCTACCCAAACTGGAATCTCTTTTTTAGTTAAAGGATGAGTAACATAAATTCCTAAAAAGTAACCCTCTTTTTCTTGAAGTGAGCGCTCCTTTTCGCTCATATTTTTCATCTCTTTTATTTTTTTTGCTACATCTTCTTGGAGCAATCCTCTATCTAAAAGCTCTTGAACAATTGGATGTTCAGGTGCCAAAGCAGAGTATGTAACCCCATAAATTGTATCAGGTCTTGTAGTAAATACCTCATATCCATCAAATTTATTATTAAGTTTCTCTTTGCTTTTTGGAGTTAAATGAAATTTAAAAGATAACCCTTCAGATCTTCCTATCCAATTTTTTTGCATTAAAATTACTTGAGAAGGCCATTTATCTTCTAATTTATCCAAATCATCAAGCAACTCTTGAGCATACTTTAAAATATCAATATAATATCCTGGCATCTCTTTTTGAACAACTTTATTATCACATCTCCAACAAGCCCCCTCAATTACCTGCTCATTTGCTAATACAGTATGACAATGTTCGCACCAATTTACATTACTCTTTTCTCTATAAATTAGCCCCTTTTCATACATTTTAATAATAAACTCTTGTTCCCATCTGCTATATAGTGGATCAGATGTAGCAAATTCTCTCTTTTTAGAAAAGGATAACCCTAAACTCTTTAACTCATCTCTCATATAAGCAATATTTTCATATGTCCATTTTTTTGGATGGACTTTATGTTTAATAGCCGCATTTTCAGCTGGCATTCCAAAAGAGTCCCATCCAATTGGATGTAAAACATTCACTCCTCTTTTTCTCCAATATCTTGCAAGTGCATCTCCAATGGCATAATTTCTTACATGCCCCATATGGATCTTTCCACTTGGATATGGAAACATGCTTAAAATATATTTTTTAGGAAGGCTTTTATCATCTTTTGGCTCAAAAGCCTCCTCTCTATCCCAAATATCTTGCCACTTCTTCTCTATAATAGAAGGCTCATAACTCATTAATCACTCCTTTAAAAGGCTGGAGTGATTATATCAAAATAGAATTTAGAAGTTTGATTATTTAAAAGTGTCACATCTATATAAATTCCCACTCTTTAACCCTTTTAAATACCAATAGATTCTCTCTGATGAATCAATACTACCAAAACCTCCACTTTTTTTAGATACTTGAACCAACTTTATCTTTTTCATCTTATTAATAGTATCTACTATCTCTTTTGGAATAAGCCAACCATCTACATAATGGCTCCATACTCCAATATAACAATCTCCTTGAAGATCTAAACCTTTTTTTAATTTGTTATAACCCAAAAGATCCCCTCTTTTAATCATCTTTAATTGCAAAGTTTGAATAAGAGGCAAAGTATTATTTATACTTTGAATATGTTTTGCCATTGCTTTTTCAAGTGCATAAGCAATTGCAAACTCTTTAGTTACCATATTAACACCCTTAATATTTCTAAATTTATCTATATCTACATATATAGTGGCATCTTTTGGACAATATACAGCTCCCTCATCAATATTTTTAAAAAGACCACATCTACTTCTAATAGATCCTTTATATAACTTAATCGCTGGAATTTTATAATTAGGAACCAATCTCATCCAAATTCTATTACTATTAAAGTATACATCATATATAATATCTTTAGTAGTTTTTGGCTTTGGCTCCTCTTGAATAAAAGTATTTTTTATCGAACCAAAAGAATTGGTAGAGAATAATAAAATTAACAAAAAAGAGATTATCAAAGTGGCGCCTGGAATAAAATCTACTCTCTTTTGCAAAAAGAGTTTTAATCTTTTTTTTGCTATAAAGAGAAAATTACTGGAGAATAATTTGAAAAATTTTAATTTTTTCCCTTTAAGATATTCCATTTTGTCATATTTTTTCATTTCATACTCCTTATTGACATTTTTAGTTATTATAACTTTAAATTTTGACATTTTAAAAAATATATATTAAATTGAAAGGATTTTTTCGGTGTCTTTAGCATTAGCAAGAAAATATAGACCAAAAAATTTCACTCAATTAATTGGACAAGAGGGAGTTGCCCAAACTTTAACATTAGCATTACAAAGTAAAAGATTATCTCATGCATATCTTTTCTCTGGTATTAGAGGAAGTGGAAAGACCTCTACAGCAAGAATTTTTGCAAAAGCTCTTCTTTGTTCAAATGGACCAACTCCTCATCCTTGCGAAGAGTGCGAAAATTGCAAAATGGCAAATGAAAATAGACATATAGATATTATAGAGATGGATGCTGCTTCAAATAGAGGAATAGATGATATAAAAGAGTTAATTGAACATACAAAATATAAACCATCAATTGGAAGATTTAAAATATTTATTATTGACGAAGTTCATATGCTAACAACACAAGCCTTTAATGCTCTTTTAAAAACATTAGAAGAGCCCCCAGAGTTTGTAAAATTTATATTAGCTACAACAGACCCTCTAAAGATACCTGCTACAATTTTAAGTAGAGTCCAACATTTTAGATTTAAAAAGATTCCACAACATATTGTAAGAGCACATTTAGAGCATATATTAAATTTAGAAAATATTGAATATGAAAAAGAGGCTTTAGAGATTATTGCAAGAAGTGGAAGCGGCTCTTTAAGAGACTCTCTAACACTATTAGATCAAGCAATTGTATATTCAAAAGGAATAGTAGATCTACATACTGTTACCCAAATGCTTGGTATTATCGATCCAAAAATATTAGAAGAGTTATTTAAAGCTATATTAAAAGGAGATGAAGAGCATATTTTAGAATTTCTAAAAAAATCTCAAGAGTTTGAAGCAGAGATGATTATAGATGAGATGATTATATTTTTAAAAGAGGCTTTGCTTTTTAAAAAGCAAGATATTAGCAAAGTAATTATTGATAGATTTTTTCGAATTTTATCTCAAAGCAAATCTCTACTTGCATTAGGAAGTGATGGAGAGTTTGTCTTAACGCTTACTCTATTTAAAATGAAAGAGGCTCTATCAATATATGAAATAGATGAGATGATAGAAAAGTTACAAAGTGAACTTGGAGCCTCTATAAAACAAGAGCAAAAGAGTATTAAAGAAGAAAAAAAAGATAATATATCTTTGCTTAATACTAATTTACCACCTAAAACAGAAAAGAGTATTGAAGATAGCTCTAAATTGAAATTTAAAAAACTAATAGAGAAAATATATGATAGAAATTATGAATTAGGAGAGCTTTTTGAAAAGAGAATTAAATTTATAGATTTTAAAGATAATATCTTAATTTGGGAATCTTCAGCTACAAATGAAGAGAAAGAGACTCTTAAGCAATATTGGCAAATAATTAGACTATTTGTCCAAGAGATATTTGGAATAGATACAAAAATTAAAAATATTAATAAAATAAATCCTCAAAATAGCCAATCTCAAAATAAAGAAGAAAATAGCAATTTTAAAACAGATCAACTAAAAGAGAAAGCTCAAG
>JAADEA010000101.1 GCA_013153675.1 Campylobacterota bacterium | reverse complement strand
TAATAGAGTTGAATAGATATGCTTTAGATGGAATAGTTCCTAATTTAATATTTTTTTTTAAAATAGATAAAGAGACTTTAGTTAAAAGATTAAATCAAAAGAGTATAGATAATATTGAATTAAGAGGAGTTGATTATTTAATGAAGGTTCAAGATTATATGCAAAAAGTATTAGATAGATTAGATCTTGAATATATAGAGATTGATAGTCAAAAGAGCAAAGATGAGATTTATAGAGAAATTGTTAATAATATAAAAAGGAGAGTTGATGGTTAAATCTTTAAGAGGTATGAAAGATTTAATTGAAAGCGAAGGAGAGAAGTTTGAATATATTATAGATACAATGAGAGATATTGTAAAGAGGTATAGTTTTAAATATATAGAGACGCCAATTTTAGAAGAGAGCTCTCTTTTTATAAGAAGCGTGGGTGAAAGTAGTGATATTGTTGGAAAAGAGATGTATAGGTTTATAGATAAAGGTGGAAATGATGTCTCTTTAAGACCAGAAGGAACAGCTGGAGTAGTTAGGGCTATTATTCAAAAAAAATTTGATAAACAACCAAATTTTAAGGGGAGATATTACTATTTTGGACCTATGTTTAGATATGAAAGACCACAAAAAGGAAGATTTAGAGAGTTTCATCAATTTGGCGTAGAGAGTTTTGGATTTGATAGTGTATATGAAGATTTCTCAATTATAGAGATGGCATATAATATTTTAAAGAGTTTTAATTTAGATTTTAAATTAAAGATCAACTCTCTTGGATGTAGTAGTTGTATGCCAAATTATAGAGAAGATTTAGTTACTTTTTTAGAAGGAAAGAGAGATAATCTTTGTGAAGATTGCCAAAGAAGAATAGATACAAATCCTATTAGAGTATTAGATTGTAAAAATAGCTCTTGCCAAGAGATATTAAAAGATGCTCCTTTATTAAAAGATAATTTGTGCGAAAGTTGTAGAAGTGATATAGAAGAGTTAATGGAACTTTTAAAAGATGCAAATATAGAGTTTGAATATGATTCTAAATTAGTAAGAGGGCTTGATTATTATACAAAAAGTGCTTTTGAGTTTGTAACTAATAAGCTTGGAGCTCAAAGTGCTATTATTGGTGGTGGAAGATATGATAGGTTAGTAGAGTTTTTAGGAGGGAAAAGCACTCCAGCAGTTGGATTTGCTGTTGGTATAGAGAGATTAATGGAATTAATAGAGTTATCAAAAGATAAATTAAGTGGTTATTATTTAGGATCTATGGTAGAAGATGGCATCAAAATATTATTAAAAATAGCTTCTAATATTAGAAAGAGAGATTTAGCTTATGTAGAGTATGAGCCAAAATCTATTAAAGCTCATCTAAAGAGTGCAAATAGAGGAAATTTTAAATATGCTCTTATACTTGGAGAAGATGAATTAAAAAGTGGCAAAATTTTACAAAAGAATTTAGAAGATTCAACCCAAGAAGAGATTTTAATAGAGAGCTTAATTAATGCTAAGTTATAATCATTAAAAAAAGAAAGGGATTTCAATGTTATCTCGCAGAATAAGATCGCTATCTCCCTCTATGACGATGGAGATTACAGCTTTAGCAAAAGAGCTAAAAGCGCAAGGAAGGGATGTTTTAAGTTTTTCAGCAGGAGAGCCAGATTTTGATACTCCTCAAAAGATAAAAGATGCAGCAATTGATGCAATTAATAGTGGTTTTACTCACTATACGCAAGTTGCGGGAATTCCAGAGTTAAGAGAGGCAATTGCGAATAAATTAAAAAGAGAAAATAATTTAGAATATTCTCCAAATAATATTATTGTGAGCAATGGTGCTAAACAATCTCTATTTAACTTAACTCAAGCACTAATCGATGAGGGAGATGAGGTTATTATTCCATCTCCATATTGGGTTACATATCCTGAGCTTGTAAATTATGCAGGGGGAAAAGCAGTTATTATTGAAACAGATGAGAGAAGTGGTTTTAAAATTACTCCTGCTCAGTTAGAAGCTGCAATTACACCAAAGACAAAATTACTTATTTTAACATCCCCTTCAAATCCTACTGGCTCTTTATATACAAAAGATGAATTAATGGCTCTTGGAGAGGTATTAAAGGGAAGTGATGTTTTAGTAGCAAGTGATGAGATGTATGAAAAGTTAATATATAATGGAAATGAGTTTATATCTACAGCTGCTGTAAGTGAAGATTTATATCAAAGAACTATTACTATTAATGGACTTAGTAAATCAGTGGCAATGACAGGGTGGAGATTTGGATATTTAGCTTCTGTGGATAATGAACTTATTAAAGCTATGAACTCTTTGCAATCTCAAAGCACATCTAATATTAACTCTATTACTCAAAAGGCTGCAATTGTTGCTTTAAATGGTGAAGTAGATGAAGATATTGAGAAGATGAGAAGAGCTTTTGAGAGTAGAATGGAAGAGGCAGTAGAGCTATTTAATCTAATTGATGGTATTAGTGTAAGAAAGCCAGAAGGAGCATTTTATCTTTTTGTAAATATTAAAGATTTGGGAGTTGATTCAATGACCTTTTCAAGAGAACTTCTATCCAATTATGGGGTAGCAGTGGTTCCTGGAGTAGCTTTTGGAAGTGAAGGGTATTTTAGATTTTCATTTGCCACTGATATTGTTACAATAAGAGAGGGTATTAGAAGAATATCTAAATATGTCTCAAAGCTAAGAGGTTAACTCTTAGCTTATAAATTTTTTTGCAATATCTGCAAAAAAGTAGCTTAAATATCCAACTACTACTCCCCATAAAATAGAAGCAAAGAAGTTTAATATTACAAATTTTTTAAAATCATATCTGCTAAGTGCCATTACAATTGGAATAAGAGTTTTTACTCCATATATATATTTTTTTATAAATATAGTAGCCCATCCATACTTTCTCATTAAAATTGTGCTATAAGCAATTTTTCTTCTATGCTTTTTTAGATATTTGCCAATCTCTTTTCTATTATATTTAGTTAATAAAAATAGGAAATTATCTCCTATAAAGTTAGATATAGAGGCAATAAGGATGGATAAATTTATGTCCATTTTACCCATAGAAGATAATATGGCAGCACCAATTAAAGCTGCCATTCCTCCTCCAAAAGAGTAAAAAGCTAAAATTATATATCCATATGTAGTTAATGTATCTAACATTACTAATTCCCAAAACTGTATTTAATTCCAATATTTGTAAGGAGAGAGTTTTTATTATCTCCTTTATATATTACTTTTGCCTCTGTAACAAATGATAGATCACTTCTAATTTGATACTCAAAACCACCACCTCCATTTAAAAATAGAGAACTTGAGCTATCTTTTATAGATGTAGAGTGATACTCAAATCCTCCACCTGCTAATATAAATGGGGTAAGACTACAACTACTGCTAAAATACCATAATAAATTTCCACTTGCTCTAAAGATAGATGTGGTTGGACCATTAATGTATCTATTTTCATTTGTATAATCAAATGAGATTTGATATGCATCAAAGCCTATAAAATTGTGAGATAGTGCGTTTTGATTAAGCCTAATTCCAATATTAGAGCTATTTTCTAAATATGTTTTTGCTGAATTAAATGTAAATCCTCCCATTAAATAAAGAGAGTTATCATAAAGATTGTAGTCAGCGCCCATTACGTATAGAGTAGATAATATGGCTAATAGAGTTCTTTTTGACATTTTAGCTCCTTTATATTGATAAATAGTATAGCATAAAAGGATTAATAGTCATTAATATGAAAGATTTTTTCACATTAGATAAAAAATTTTTTAAATTGCAACTCAATTAGCAATTTATAGATAAAAATTATGTTAAAGTTTTGCCAAGAAAAATTAAGGAGGAAAAGAATGAGTAATATCTTAGAGAGACTTACACATCAAATGACTGAGACAATAGAGTCTGCATTATCATTAGCACTACATAATAAAAACCCAGAAGTTGAACCAATCCATATGATTTGGGCACTATTGACAAATAGTGGTTCTTTATTAAATCAAGTTTTAAATAAAATGGGAGTTGATAAGGCAGCAATTGAGCTTGATGTGGCTTCAAAAGCAAAAGAGTTGCCAAGTGTATCTACTATTACAAAAGAGAATATTAAATTATCTCATGCACTTGTTCGCTCTTTGCAAAATGCAGAAGGGCAAATGGCTGCAAATGGAGACAAATATCTATCAGTTGATACTTGGATTATAGCAAATTTAAATGAGCCATTTATTAAAGATACGCTTGGAAAATATGTTGATTTAATGGAGCTTAAGAAAAATCTTGAGGCGTTAAGAGGTGGAAAGACAATTGAATCTCAAACAGATGATGAAAAACTTGAAGCACTTGAGAAGTATGGAGTTGATTTAACTCTAAAAGCAAAAAATGGAGAGCTTGATCCTGTAATTGGAAGAGATGAAGAGATTCAAAGAGTAATGCAAATTTTAATTAGAAAAACAAAAAATAACCCAATCTTACTTGGGGAGCCAGGAGTTGGTAAGACTGCAATTGTTGAAGGATTAGCTCAAAGAATTGTAAATAAAGAGGTTCCTCTATCTTTGCAAAATAAGAGAGTTATTCAGCTTGATATGAGTGCATTGATTGCTGGAGCAAAATATAGAGGAGAGTTTGAAGATAGACTTAAAGCAGTTGTTGATGAGGTTAAAAAAGATGGAAATATAATTTTATTTATCGATGAGATTCACACAATTGTTGGAGCTGGGGCAAGCGAAGGTAGCATGGATGCTGCAAATATTCTAAAGCCAATGCTTGCACGTGGAGAGCTTCATACAATTGGTGCAACAACTTTGAAAGAATATAGAAAATATTTTGAAAAAGATGCAGCGCTTCAAAGAAGATTTCAACCTGTAAAAGTTGAGGAGCCTTCAGTAGAAGAGGCACTTCAAATTATGAGAGGAATAAAAGAGAGACTTGAAGCGCACCATAATGTTCAAATTTTAGATAGTGCGCTTGTAGCTGCTGTTAAGCTATCTCAAAGATATATTACAGATAGATATTTGCCAGATAAGGCAATTGACTTAATTGATGAGGCAGCAGCTGAGCTTAAAATGCAAATTGAATCTGAGCCATTTGAATTATCTAAAGTAAAAAGAGAGATTCAAAAGATTCATGTAGAAATAGAAGCGCTAAAAATGGAGCTTACTCCTAAAAATGAAGAAAAAATTAAAGAGCTTGAGAAGAAACTTGCTGATTTAGAAGAGAAGAAAAGAAAGCTTGAAGCTCAATTTGAGCATGAGAAAGAGATATTTAATAAAATTGCTGAGATTAAACAAAAAATTGAAGAGAAAAAAAGAGAAGCTGAGCTGGCAAAAAGAGAAGGAAGATTTGAAGAGGCAGCAAGAATTGAGTATGGTGAGCTTCCACAGCTTCAAAAAGAGCTTGAGGAGCTTAATAAAAAATGGGCAGAGATGCAAAAAGAGGGAACTCTCCTTAAAAATGCAGTTGATGAGGAGATGATAGCAAGTATTGTTAGTCGTTGGACAGGAATTCCTGTTAATAAGATGTTGCAAAGTGAAAGAGAAAAAGTTCTTCATATTGAAGATTATCTAAAACAAGAAGTAGTTGGACAAGATGAGGCAATTAAAGCAGTTGCGCGTGCAATTAAGAGAAATAAAGCTGGTCTATCTGATCAAAATAGACCAATTGGAAGTTTCTTATTCCTTGGACCAACAGGAGTTGGTAAAACTCAAACTGCAAAAGCTTTAGCTAAATTTTTATTTGATACTGAGCGCGCATTAATTAGATTTGATATGAGTGAATATATGGAAAAACACTCAGTAAGTAGATTAATTGGTGCAGCTCCTGGATATGTTGGATATGAAGAGGGAGGTCAATTAACTGAAGCAGTTAGACGCAAACCATATAGTGTAATTTTATTTGATGAGGTTGAAAAGGCACATAAAGATGTATTTAATATTCTTTTACAAGTGCTTGATGATGGAAGATTAACTGATAATAAAGGTGTAACAGTTGATTTTAAAAATACAATCATAATCTTAACAAGTAACATTGCAAGTGATAAGATTATGGAATTTAGAGATCCAGAGGATAGAGAAAAGGCTGTAAAAGATGAGCTTAGAAAATATTTTAGACCAGAGTTTATCAACAGACTTGATGATGTGGTAATCTTTAATCCTCTTGGAAAAGAGCAAATTAAACAAATTGTTGATATTTTATTTAGAAATGTTAAGAATAAATTACAAGAGAGAGATATTGATATAGAGTTAACAGATAGTGCTAAAGAGGTAATTGCTGAAGCGGGATTTGATCCAGTATTTGGAGCAAGACCACTAAAAAGAGCTATTGCTGAAATTGTAGAAGATCGTTTAGCTGAAATGATCTTAGAAGGAAAAGTAAAAGAGGGAGATAAAGTTATCTTTGATGCTAAAAATGGCGAAATTGTTGTAAATGTTCAATAAAAAGA
>JAADEA010000056.1 GCA_013153675.1 Campylobacterota bacterium | reverse complement strand
TGGAATTATTTCTAATTTGGAAGAAGATGGTATTCATTTAATCGAATGGGGTAGTAGAGAGCTTTTAGAATTTTTAGTAAAAAGTGGTTTTAATGTTTATAGGTTAAAAATAGATATAGTCTCTGATAGTGAGAGAGAATATAAATTTGAGGAATTTTATTATGCATAAATTAGAAGGAATCTCTTTAAAAAGAGTAATTGGAAAAAAAGAGATTGTATCAGATTTTTCTTTTTATATTAAAAGTGGGGAGATAGTAGGACTTTTAGGACCAAATGGAGCTGGAAAGACTACCTCTTTTTATATGATTTGTGGATTAAGTAGGGTAGATGGAGGAAAAGTTTTATTAGATAATGAGGATATTACTCCATATCCTCTAAGTATTAGAGCACGAAAAGGAATTGGTTATTTACCTCAAGAATCGAGTATATTTTCAGATTTAAGTGTAGAAGATAATTTATATATAGCAGCTGAGGCTACAAATTTATCAAAAGAAAAACAGCAAAAAATTGTAGAAGATCTTTTGAATCGGTTTAATATAGAACCAATTAGAGATAGATTAGGATTTAGATTAAGCGGAGGAGAGAGAAGAAGGGTAGAGATTGCAAGGGCATTGGTTGGGAAGCCTAAATTTTTGCTTTTAGATGAACCTTTTGCAGGAGTAGATCCAATTGCTGTATCTGAAATTCAAAAAATTATAGAAGAGCTCTCAAAAGAAAATATTGGTATTTTAATTACTGATCATAATGTAAGAGAGACTTTAGGAATTTGCGATAGAGCATATGTAATGAGAAGTGGGAAGGTGTTAGCTCAAGGAGATAGTAAAGAGATTGCACAAGATAAATTGGTAAGAAAATATTATTTAGGAGAGGAGTTTAAAATATGATCCCACTCAACACTTTTAATATTCTTTTGCTCTTTGTCAAAATTAATCCCAACTAAAATTATATCTTTGTTTTGATTTAGATATTTCTCATAATATTTTCTTTGCTTAATCTGATTTAGCGCTTTATCTCCAACCTTAAACTCAAATATGTAAATCTTATCTTTAATAAACAAAGTAAAATCTATCCTTCCTATATTTGTAACATCCTCTGCTACTATCTTTAGCCCAAGTGAAGCGATATATACATAAAATATATTTGAATAATAACCTTCATAGTTAGCTAAAGGTGTATTTGAATAGGAGTTATAAGGAATTGAAGCGTATATAGATATTAAAACCTCTTTAAACTCATCTATATCTATTTTATCAAGCGCTCTATATAGCTTTTGCCTTTTTAAAAAATATGAATCATCATCGGTAAAATATTGAATTAAAAGAGAATTAAATGATATTTGAACCTCTTTGTTTGGAACTCTTAAATAAAACATAAGCTCTTCAAACTCAGTCACTTCAACTCTATCAATTGTTAAATAACCACTTTGAAATAAAAGTGGCTCAACTTTTAAATTTTCAATATCAAAACTATTAATTAAAGTCTCATTTGCAACTAAATTCTCAAGCTCTGCAATATTATATGGCTTTTTTGATAGCATCTTTATTAAAAATGTTGGAGTTCCTGTGCTAAACCAATAGTTTCTAAATAAAAAACCTTTTGAGATAAAAAGTAATATATCAAAAGGATTATAAACACTCTCTCCTAAAAAGTTATATCCATTATACCACTCTTTAAGTTTTTCTAAATCAACACCTTTAAGCAAAGGAGCAAAAGAGCTCTCTATATCATTTTGAGTATATCCACAAATTGTTGCATAGCGTCTATCAAGGCTAATATCTTCAAGATTATTAAGTCCACTAAAGATTGATACTTTTGAAAATTTAGAGACTCCTGTTAAAAAGGCAAATTTAATAAACTCATCACTATCTTTAATTACAGTATAAAATCTTTTAAGAATTTCTCTATTTTCCTTTGCAACTTCAACTTGATCGATATTATCCAAAATTGGTTTATCATACTCATCAATTAAGACTACTACTTTTTGGTTATATTTTTTATGGGCGTTTCTAATTAACTCTTTAAAGCATATTGCATAATCTTTTTTCTCTTCACACTCAATTTGTAACTCTTCTTGAGCAACTTTTAGATTATCTAAAAGGTTATTAATCAAATCCTCTTTACTTCTACTCCCTCCCATAGATATTTTAATAACAGGGAATTTTTGGCTCCAATCATATTTATCATAGATATAAAGCCCCTCAAAAAGCTTTTTATTTCCTTTAAAAATCTCTTTTAGAGTATCTAAAAACAAAGATTTACCAAAGCGTCTTGGGCGGGAGAGGAAATAGTATTTTCCATTTTCAATTAAGCTAAGAGCTTCTTTTGTTTTATCGATATAGATATAATTTTCACCTCTAATATCTTTAAATGTTGAGATTCCAATTGGTAGTTTTTTTTTCATAATACTATATCCTCTTTTTTTATTTTTATTCTACTATAAAAAGAGGATAAAGAAGCAATATTAAAGAGCCAAATAAGGCTCTTATAGAACTATTTTACAGCAATCTCTCTTCTTTTTTTATTTGCCACTTTTTCAAAAGTAATAGTTAATCTACCATTTTCAAATTTAGCTTCAATTGAGTCTCGATCAATATCTTCTGGTAGATAAAAACTTCTTGTATATCTACCATATACACTCTCCATTATATGATAATCTTTTTCAGATAGATCTTTTTTAAATTTTCTTTCTGCAGTGACAATTAAATAATCTCCTTCAATTGTCACATTAATATCCTCTTTTTTTACACCTGGTAAATCTATCTCTATTGTAAAGCTCTCTTTTTTCTTATTATGAGCCAAATTTGCTGCTGGCTTATAATCTACAATATTTGTAGCACTCTCACTTCTTCTAATAGCATCTTCTACTACACCCTTTTCAACTTTTTCTACTTTTTGAATCTCTTTTTTTTCTGCCATATTCCCCTCCTTATTTAATCTCTATTCTTTTTGGAGCTTTTTCACTCTTTTTAACTTTTGGAATTTTTATAGTTAATACTCCATCTTCATCAGTTGCTTCAATATTATCTACATCAGCATCTTCTGGAAGAGTAAAACTTCTTTCAAACTTTCCATATACACTCTCTATATAATAAAATTCATCATCTTTTCTCTCTTCATCTAATTTTCTCTCCCCACTAATCGTCAAAATATTGTCATGAACATTAATATTAATATCTTCTTTCTTTACCCCTGGTAGATCAACTTCTATATAGTAAGCATCATCACTCTCTCTTGTATTTACTGCTGGAACAAAAGCTATATCATTTGGCATTTGAGCTTTTTGAGCTAAACTATTAAATAATCTATTCATCTCTTCAAAACTCTCTCTTAATGCGTTAAACTCTCTAAATGGATCAAATCTTGTAAGTAACATATCAACCTCCTTTAGTTTCTTGTCCTCAAATTTCATTAAAATAATAATATAAAAGTAAAAAAATAGGTGCAACTTAAGTAGCAAATATGAAAGTTTTATAAATTCTTAAGATTAATGGTGGCCGCAACAGGACTTGAACCTGTGACCACTACCATGTCAAAGTAGTGCTCTACCAACTGAGCTATGCGACCAATCATATAGGAGATTTAAAAGAGCTATTATTATATCAAATTCAAATATATATTTGGTAAAATTAATTAAATCTAAAAGGAGAGATAATAATGATAAGCGAAGAGATCTTTGAAAAGGCTGGATTATTTTATGTAGGAAGAGATGCTAACTTTGAGGACTTTTCTCCGACTGAAGAGTTAACCCTCCTAAAAAATAAAAACTTCACTACCCATGCAGCCATTATTGGAATGACAGGAAGTGGTAAAAGTGGTCTTGGAATAGATATTATAGAAGAGGCACTTATTGATAATATTCCGGTAATTATAGTAGATCCAAAAGGTGATATGGGAAATTTACTCCTTTGCGATCCAAATTTTGATCCAAATAAATTTAAAGAGTGGGTAAAAGAGGAGGCAAAAGCAAAAGGAGAAGATCCTCTAACATATGCTACTAAAATTGCAAAGATGTGGGAAAATGGAATTAAAGAGTGGGGACAAAGTAGAAAAAGAGTAGAAAAGTTTTGTAATATTAAAAAGGTTATATATACTCCAGGTTCAATTGCAGGAGTACCTATTGATTTAACCTCTACTCTTAAAGCTCCTCCAAAAGAGATCTTAGAAGATAGTGATGCGTTTGCTACATATCTAAGCGCTACAACCTCCGCACTTTTAGCCTTAATTAAATTAGAAGCAGATCTTTTAAAATCTAAAGAGGCAATATTTATATCTCAAATTCTCTCATATTGCTGGATAAAAGGAGAAGAGTTATCATTAGAACGTCTTATTGGCTATATTTTAAAGCCTCCATTCAAAAAAATTGGTGTTATGGCATTAGATAATTTTATTGATGAAAAGAAAAGATTTGATCTTGCCAATAGCTTTAACCTTATACTTGCCTCACCTGCTTTTATGGGATGGTTAAAAGGAGAAGAGTTAAATATACAAAAACTACTCTATGATGAAAATGGAAGAGCCAAAGCTTCAATATTCTCAATTAGCCATTTAGATGATTCTCAAAGAATGTTTTTTGTTACACTATTATTAAATAAAATTATTGCATGGATGAGAAATAGTAGTGGAACAAATACTCTAAGAATGCTTCTATACATGGATGAGATATATGGATTTTTTCCACCTATTAAAAATCCTCCATCAAAAGAGCCAATGTTAATTTTATTAAAACAAGCAAGAGCATATGGAATTGGTGTAGTATTAGCTACTCAAAACCCAGTAGATTTAGATTATCGCGGTTTATCAAATATAGGTAGCTGGTTTATTGGAAGGTTACAAACAAAACAAGATATTCAAAAAGTAATTGAAGGTCTTCAAAGTAGGCAAGATACTCTCTCTAAAGAGGAGTTAGAAAATATCCTTACAAACCTTAAAAAAAGGCTATTCTTACTAAAAAGCGCCCATTTAGACTCTACAAGATTATTTTTTACAAGATGGGCAATGAGCTATCTAAAAGGACCACTAAAAAAAGATGAAATATCTAAATTAATGGAAAATGAGAAAAAGAGAGTATTACAAAATATCACTCAAGAGAAAATAAAAAATTTTAAAGAGAGTGAATTTATAGAAAATATTATCTTAGATGACTCAATCATAAATAGATATGAAATAATTAATCCAGCAATTAAAGAATTTTATCCAAACTTAACCTCATATATAAAGATATATTATCATGATGAAAAAAAAGGAATAGATTTTAGTAAAGAAAAAGCCCTTTTATTAGATATAGATATTCTAAATAGTTGTCAATGGGATAGGGCAGAAGATATAGAAAAAGATTATTTAAATTTTCCAACCAAAGCTCCAAAAGAGGCAAAATATAAACCTCTACCTCAATGGATTATGGAAGATAAAGAATTAAAAGAGTGCAAAAGAGAACTAATAAACTATATCTACCTAAATGAAAAATTAACCCTATATAGAGTTAGAAGATTGAAACTTCAAAGCATGCCAAACCAAAGTTATGAAGAGTTTATATCAATAGTACAAGATAGATTAAAAGAGTTAAAAGAGGAAGAGTTAGAAGAGATTAAAACAAGATATGAGAAAAAAGAGGAAAGAATTTTAAATAGCATTCAAAAGGTAAAAGATGAAATCCAAAAAGAGAAAATGGATCAAACTACATCATTAATTAGTGCTGGCTTATCACTAATTGGTGCCCTATTTGGAAGAAAGAGTATATCTAAAATAGCTACTGCAGCATCTAAAGGAGCAAGAGTATTAAAAGAAAATAGTGATCTAAATAGAGCCCAAGCAAAATTAGAAGAGTTAGAAGCAAAATTAAAAGAATTAGAAGAAGAGCTTGAAGAGAAAATTATAGATTTAGATGAAAAATATTCAATTAAAAATTATAAAATAGAAGAGTTTTTTATCAAACCAAAAAAGAGCAATATAGAAATTAAAGATCTATCTATTTTTTGGAGGCAAAATATATAAATTTTTTGACTTTTTTAAGAAAATATTTTAAAATAGTGCTATAATTTGGTTAAATTATTAAAAGGATAAAAAATGGAGAATATTGAAAAAAAACTTGAGATGTTAGATGATTTAAGAAAAGAGTGTAATGAATATGAAAAAGAACTTTCTGGCAAACAAGATGATTCAAAATTAATTCAATTTTTAAACGAAGAGTATCCAAAACTCAAAAAAAATGGTCTTAAAGAAATCCTAAAAATTGTAGCTGGTAAAAAGAAACCAGTAAAAATCTCTAATGAGAGAAAAAAAGAGATTGAAAAAACATTAATTGCAAAAAGTTTTATGTGTGATATTAACCCTCTAAATAAACAAGGAAAATTTATTGGTTTTGATAAATTACGCCAAAGAATAGCAGCTAAAAAGAGTCTTTTAAAAAGAAATCTAACATCTCAAGTTTTTTTTCAATATT
>JAADEA010000154.1 GCA_013153675.1 Campylobacterota bacterium | reverse complement strand
ACTATTTTTTTAATAAAGAAGAGCTTAAGATGATTTTAAAAAGATATAAAGTAGATTCAATTTTAGTAACACAAAAAGATTATGTAAAGATTAAAGAGTTTAATATTCCCATTTCTCTAATGAAATTAAATTTAAAGATAAAATCAGATATATTTTTTGAAATTGAAAATTATATAAAGGATTTTTATGCAAAAAAAGATTGAAACTGTTAAGACTCTTTTAGAAGCACTTCCTTATATAAAAAAATTTAGAGATGAGATTATAGTAATAAAGTATGGAGGATCGGCTCAATTAAATAATGATTTAAAAGAGAAATTTGCTCAAGATATATCGCTTCTTCATACTGTTGGACTAAAACCAGTAATTGTTCATGGAGGTGGAAAGAGTATAAGCTCTCTTTTAGATCAGCTTGGAATAAAGAGTAAATTTATAGATGGAGAGAGAGTTACTACAAAAGAGGCTATGAGAATAGTTGAGATGGTCTTAGCAGGAGAGATAAATAAAGAGATAGTATCTTTATTAAATCTTCATGGTCTAAAAGCTATTGGTATTTCTGGAAAAGATGCTTTTTTTATGGAGGCTGTTGCAAAAGATAAAGAGAAATTTGGTTATACGGGAGTGATTAAACATATTAACCCAGAAATTGTATTAAATATTTTAAAAGAGAATTTTGTACCAGTAATTGCTCCAATTGCTGCTTCAAGAGAGCTATCTCATCCTGGTTTTAATATAAATGCAGATTTAGTTGCAAGTAAGGTAGCAGTAGCTCTAAAGGCAAGAAAAATTCTATTTTTAACAGATACTCCAGGAGTTCTTGATGAAGATGGTAATTTAATCTCTTTATTAACTATTCAAGAGGTGGAGGATTTAAAATCAAAAGGGGTTATTAGTGGGGGAATGGTTCCAAAAGTAAATGCAGCAATAGAGGCTCTAAAAGGGGGAGTTAAAAAGGCTCATATTATAGATGGAAGAGTAGAACATTCCCTTTTATTGGAGATATTAACAAGTAGTGGTATTGGAAGCTGTATAGAGCTCTAATAGTGGGCTTTGAAAAAGCCTCCTTTTTTGGTATAATGCGCCAAATTTGTTGAAGGAAGGGTATGGTTCTTTATTCTCCAACAAGAGGTTGGGATGAAAAAGGCAAGGAAAAGGTAACCTTTTCTGAAGCCATTTTAAATCCTGCGGCAAGTTTTGGCGGTCTTTATGCTCCAGATAAGATTCCAAGCTTTGATGAAGATTTTTTAAAAAGAAATCTAAATAGCTCTTATATAGAACTCTCTAAAGAGATATTATCTTTATTTGGTGTAGATTTAAGTAAAGAGGTTATTAATAGAGCTCTAAAGAGATATGAGAGCTTTGATGATCCATCAAATCCAGCTCCTTTGGTAAAGATAAAAGATGATCTATATTCATTAGAGCTCTATCATGGACCAACAAGAGCTTTTAAAGATATGGCTCTACAACCTTTTGGAGAGATTCTATCCTCTTTGGCTCAAGAAAAGGGTGAAGATTATCTTATAATGGCTGCTACAAGCGGAGATACAGGTCCTGCTACTTTAGAGAGCTTTAAAAATAAAGCTAATATAAAAGTATCTTGCATATATCCAGCAGGCGGTACAAGTGATGTGCAGCGCCTTCAAATGGTAACAGAAGATGGGAAAAATTTAAAGGTAATTGGAATTGAAGGAGATTTTGATGATGCTCAAAGCGCACTAAAATCTCTATTAAATTCATCCTCTTTTAAAGAGACTCTAAATAGATTAAATATTAAATTATCTGCTGCCAACTCTGTAAATTTTGGAAGAATAATTTTTCAAATTATCTATCATATATATAGCTATTTAACTTTATTAAGAAATAATGAGATCAAATTTGGTGAAAAGATAGATATTATTGTTCCAAGTGGTAATTTTGGGAATGCACTTGGAGCCTATTATGCTAAAAGAGGCGGTCTTTTAATTGATAAAATTATTATTGCTTCTAACGAAAATAATATATTAACAGATCTAATTACTAAAGGTGAGTATGATTTAAGAGGAAGAGAGCTTAAAAAGACAATTGCCCCTGCAATGGATATTTTAAAAAGTTCCAATGTGGAGAGATTATTATATGATAAGTTTGGGGCAAATAGAGTAAAAGAGTTAATGGAAAGTTTAGAAAAAAATGGATTTTATAAATTAACTAAAGAGGAGTTGGATTTAATTCAAGAAGATTTTGAAGCAGTTTATACAACTCAAGAGGAGATATATAGCTATATAGCAGATTTTTTTGAAAAATATAACTATTTGATGGATTCTCACACTGCAACTTGTATAAAAGGATATAATTCTTTTAGAAAAGATGGCAAAAAGTATATTATTTGTTCTACCGCAGAATGGACAAAGTTTGCTCCTGTGGTAGCTAAAGCTCTTAAATTAGGTGAGTTAAGAGATAAGGAGGCTTTAGAGCTTATCTCTTCTAAATATAATATAAAAGTGAGTGAGCATATTTTAAAACTTTTTGAAAAAGAGATTATCCATAAAAGTGTAATCTCTAAAGATAAAATAGAAGAAGAGATATTAAATTTTTTAAATTCACAAAAGGAGGTAATAGATTGAGAGTAAAAGGAATTTTAATAGCTTTTTTACAATTTTTTCCATTTTTGTATGCTATGGCAGGTGGATTAGGATGTAAAGGCAATAGTTTTAGAGAGTGTAATCCATATGGAAATAATCTTTTAGAGGCAAAATTTAAAGAGGCTGAGGCTATTAAAAAGGCTAAAAGTAAATTGGTTGATAGATATATTTATACATTAAGTGAAACAGCTGATATTTCATATATTAAAAATAAAAAAGAAAAACCAATAATTGCAAAAGGGTATATTGATACAATTAAAAGTAATTTAAAAAATAAAAATAGAGCTCCTATAAAAAAAGGAGAAGATTATATCAAAGTAGTTAAAAACTCTTTAAAACAAAAGAGCAATATTATAGATTATAAAGTGCAAAAAGATGATACATTAAGTTTAATAGCTAAAGTATTTAATACTACTACTAAAAAGTTAAGAGAGCTAAATAATTTAAAAGATGATAAGATTGTAGTTGGAAAAGTAATTAAAGTGCCTGGTAATAAGGCTATGTTGGCTCAAGTTCAAAAGAAGAAAGAAGAGATATTAAAGAGAGTAAAAAAGAGCTTAAAGCTTAAATTGGCTAAAAATTTAAAATTTAAGAGAAAAATTAGAGTAATTGCAACAGCATATACATCTCATGTAAATCAGACTGATAGTACACCATTTTTAGCAGCATGGAATAATAGAATTAGACCAGGGATGAAAATTATTGCTGTATCTACTGATTTGATTAAAAAGTATGGTTTAAAAAATGGTGTAAAGGTTAAAATATCTGGATTGCCTGGATATTATGTAGTAAGAGATAAAATGAATCCAAGGCTTAGAAACCATATAGATATCTATATGGGTGTTAATAAGAAAAAAGCCCTAAAGTGGGGTAGAAGAAGAGTTACTCTTTATTGGTAAGATTTTTTAATTCCTCTTCTTTGAGGAGAAGCTCTAATAGCCTCTCCTCTAACTCTTCATACTCTTTTTGATAACTATTTAAATCATTTGTTAGATTGTTTAGATCTTTTTGTTGATAGCAGTTAGGATCACTAAGACAGCTATTTAACTCTTCTATAATATTTTCTAACTCTTCCAATTTTTTTGGTAACTCCTCTAACTCTCTTTTTTCTTTATAGCTAAGTTTTTTTTGGATCCTTTTTCTCTTTTGATTTTGATCTTTTTTAGGAGTAGAGTCATTACTAAAGTTTAAGGTAGATAGCTCTTTTAACTCTTTTTCTATTTCTAAATATTCACTATATGGTTGATGGGATATTTCAATATTTCCATCTCCTTTAAATATAAATAATTTTTTTGCAATTTTGTCTACAAAGTATCTATCATGACTTACAAATATAACAGCTCCTTTATATGATGCCAATTTTTTCTCTAAAATATTAATAGTTGGGATATCTAAATCATTAGTAGGTTCATCTAAAAGAAGACAATCATATTTTTTTGTAAATAAAAGTGCTAATGCTACTCTGCTCTTTTCTCCTCCACTTAGCTCTTTGATTCTTCTTTTTAAATACTCTTTTGGAAATAGAAAATTTCTTAAATAGCCATATACATGCATATTTTTTCCATCTACTATAACTCTATCTCCACCATTTGGACAGAAGGTTTCAATTAAAGTAGCATCATCTTTTAGGATTGATCTATGTTGATCAAAATATCCAATAGATATATCTCCTTTTTTGATAGTTCCTTTTGTTGGAGTAATAATTGATTGTAAAAGTTTTAAAAATGTAGATTTACCGCTTCCATTGGCTCCAACTATTGCTATTTTATCTTCTTGCAAGATTCTTGTGGAAAAGTTTTTAATAATCTCTTTTTCTCCTATTTTATAGGAGATATTATCTATTTCAAACAACATTTTTCTCTTATTTAATCTATTTTCTTCTTGCCATCCTTGTTTTTCTCTCTCTAAATCTAATTTGATTTTTCTAATAATAGTTGGATTTTTCTTTGCTTTCTCTCTTAACTCTAAAATTCTATTTTTTCTTCCTTGATTTCTCTTTCTTCTTGCTTTTACTCCTCTATTTAACCACTCCTCTTCCTCTTTTAAAATTCTTAATAGATTTTCATACTCTCTTGATAGACTTTTGAGTCTTTCTTCTTTTTGTTTTAGATATGAGCTATATCCTCCATTATAGCTGACTAATTTATGATCTTCTACTTCCACCACCCTTGTTGCTATATTTTCAATGAAATATCTATCATGAGAGATAAAAAGTAGAGTTAAATTGCTATTTAATAAAATCTCTTCTAAGAACTCTACCATATATACATCTAAATGGTTTGTTGGTTCATCTAAAAGTAAAAGATCTGGCTTTTGTAAAATTAGCGTGGCTAATGCTACCCTTCTTTGTTCACCACCAGAGAGTGTTGCAATTATTCTATTTTGATACTCTTTTAATTTAAATTTATCTATAACTCTTTCTACTAAATTATCTATATCCCATCCTCCATAGTGGTCTAAATAGTTGCTTATTTGTGTAAGCTCTTTTAGAAGTTTTGAGTTATTGGGATCTTTTTCAATTTCTTGATTTATTTGATGAAATCTATTTAGAGCTTTTTGGATATGAGATAGAGACTCTTTTATTGCTTGATTTACTGATAAATTATCTTTAAATTTAGGTTGTTGGGGAAGATATGCTATTTGAATATCCTTTTCTACAACTCTTTTCCCTTTATCAAACTCTTCGACTCCTGCTACTATTTTTAATAGTGTAGATTTGCCCGTTCCATTTTCTCCAATAATTGCTACCCTTTCACCTTTGTGAAGATGAAACTCCATATCATTAAAGATCTCTTTTTCTCCATATCTTTTGCTTATATTATATAAATCAACATACCCCATCTTATCCTCTTTATTTTTTGGAATTTTAGCTAAAGGAGATTAAGCTTCAATAAAGGATTATTAGCTATATTTCTTCAAAAAAAGGAATAGTATGCTATTTTGGCTTGTAGTGATATTTTCTATATATACCTTTTTAAAGATATATATTTCAGTTATGGAGATAGGCTATGTAACTTCTCTAAGGTCTAAAGAGCCTATTTTATTAGATCCTAAAAAATATATAGAGGCTGCTTCTTATACTATCCGTAAGGAGAGAGTAAATTTAGTTGAGAGTTTTGTAGAGTATTTGCTCTTTTTATTTTGGATATTTGTAGGTTTTAAATATCTTCAATCTATCAGTGGAGCAGATGATTCATATAAGAGTAATATTATCTTTTTAGCTCTCTTCTTTTTAATAAACTTTATAGTGACTCTTCCATTTGATTATTATAGAAAGTTTGTAATTGATAAGGCTTTTGGATTTAATAAGATGAGTGTTAAGATGTGGATAGGAGATATATTAAAAGAGCTTATTATGTCCCTAATAATTGGTGGTATATTAGTTTTATTTTTAATTTATGTAATTAAAAATTACCAATTATGGTGGTTATGGGGATTTATATTTTCCTTTTTAGTTGCAATTTTTGTACTATTTATATATCCTACAATTATTGCTCCTTTATTTAATAAGTTTGAGCCACTTAAAGATAAAGAATTAAATGATGATATAGAAGCTCTTTTAAATAGAGTTGGGCTTAAAAGTAATGGTGTTTTTGTAATGGATGCAAGTAAAAGGGATAGTAGGTTAAATGCATATTTTGGAGGATTAGGTAAGAGTAAAAGAGTTGTTTTATTTGATACTTTGTTAAATAAACTTAATAAAAATGAGCTCTTAGCAGTATTAGGGCATGAGCTTGGGCACTTTTCAAATAAAGATGTATTAAAAAATATTGTAATTTTTGCCATCTTTTTGTTTATAACTTTTTATATTTTAGGACATCTTCCAAAAGAGCTATTTTTTGATATGGG
>JAADEA010000119.1 GCA_013153675.1 Campylobacterota bacterium | reverse complement strand
ATTACAATTTTCATCTTTTTAGGTTTTAAGTATTTATATAAAGTATCAAATATCTCATTTGCTGCATCTTCATGAGAGATATATCTATTCATAAAACTATTAATATATAACTTTAATGCTTTTAGTTCTATTACCCATTCATTGGGAATATAGCTTAAATGTATAGTGGCAAAATCTGGATATCCAGATCTTGGGCATTTGCACATAAACTCTGGAAGGGTGATCTCTATTAAATAATCTTTTTTGTGTTTATTTTCCCAAAAGTTCTCTTTTTTATTAATATCAAACTCAACTATCTCTTTTTCGCCATATTTTAAATTTTCCATCTTACACATCCAAATGTTTTACATCTTTTGCATGAGTTTCAATATAAGCCCTTCTTGGCTCCACCTCATCTCCCATAAACAATGTAAAAGTCTCATCAGCTTTTTCAATATCTTCAATTGTTACTTTTAACAGTCTTCTATTTTCAGGATCCATCGTTGTTTCCCATAATTGATCTGGATTCATCTCTCCAAGTCCTTTATAGCGCTGGATATAGGCTCCTTTTTTTGCATGCTCTTCTACTTTTTCAAGCTCTTTTAATAGATCTTTATCCTTAAATTCATCAGTCATTTTATCTTTTATCTTTTGATATATATAAATTGCTTCATTATAGTGTGGATTTGTTAAAAGTTCATCATTAATAATTAACTCTTCTAACCCTTCATTTGTTTGTACATATAGATGAATAGTATCTTCATTTATTTTATAATTTAAAAGGTTATAGTTTAGCTTTTTTAAGAATTTTTTTATCTCTTCAAATAGCTCTTCATTACTTTTTCCGATTATATCTGGATTTTCAATTAAAAATCTAATTAATTCAACTAAGCCAAATCTCTTTTCTAACTCTTTTAAAGTGAGTTGATAATATGCTATAAGTTTAAAAAATTCAATCAAATCCTCTCCAGCCATACTTTTAGCTTCAAGAACATCTATTCCCTTTTGTATCAAAAACTCTTTTAGAGCTTTATCATCTTTTAAATATACTTCATTTTTCCCTTTTTTATATCTATATAGAGGAGGTTGTGCCAAATATAGATAACCTTTTTCAATAATTGGCTTTAGATATCTAAAAAAGAAGGTCATTAAAAGAGTTTGGATATGGCTTCCATCTACATCAGCATCTGTCATAATAATAATTTTATGATATCTTAATTTATCTTCTCTAAACTCATCTCCTATTCCACATCCTAAGGCAGTAATCATATTTTTAATCTCTTCAGATTTTAATATCTTATCAAGACGAGCCTTTTCTACATTTAATATTTTTCCTTTTAGAGGTAAAATTGCTTGAAAAACCCTATCTCTTCCTTGTTTTGCGCTACCTCCTGCACTATCTCCCTCTACTAAAAATAGTTCGCTAATTGATGGATCTTTGCTTTGGCAATCTGCAAGCTTACCTGGCAAGGTTCCAACACTTAGTGCATCTTTTCTTTTTACTAACTCTTTTGCTCTTTTTGCTGCTTCTCTTCCTTTAGCAGCTAAGAGCACATGATTCATTATAGCTTTTGCCTCAATTGGATTTTCTTCTAAATATTTTGAGATCTTTTCGTATGAGAATTTTTGAACCAAAGGTTTTACATAGCTACTTCCAAGCTTTCCTTTTGTTTGCCCTTCAAATTGCGGTTCTGGTACTCTTACAGATACTACGGCAATAAGTCCTTCTTTTGTATCATCTCCACTAATTTTAATATTTTTATCTTTTGCCGAGGCATTTTTAGAGATATAATTTGATATTGCTCTTGTAAGTCCTGCTCTAAAACCACTTTCGTGAGTTCCACCCTCAACTGTTCTAATATTATTTACAAAGCTTAATACCCTATCTTTATCACTATTTTCATACATAAAGGCTATATCTATTTCTATATCATCTGCTTTACCTACAAATAGAGTAGGGGAGCTAAGAGGTTCTTTTTTATTTAGATCTTTTACAAATTGAGCAAGCCCTCCCTCAAAATGGTATATCTCCTTAAAGCCGTCCCTTTCATCTTTAAACTCTATGGTGATTTTTGGATTTAAATAGGCAAGTTCTTTAAATCTTTGAGCCAAAATCTCCTTTTTAAACTCTACACTCTCTTTAAAGATCTCTTCATCAGGCCAAAACTCTATCTTTGTTCCTCTTTTTTTAGTCTCTCCTGTTACTTCCAAATCTGTTACTGGTTTGCCTCTTTCAAACCACTGTTCATAAACTTTTCCATCCCTATAAATTGTTAAATGAAGCTTTTTAGAAAGAGCATTTACTACAGAGACTCCAACTCCATGGAGTCCACCAGATACTTTATAGGTATCTTTATCAAACTTTCCTCCAGCATGCAATACAGTCATTACCACTGTGGCAGCTGGAATCTTTTCTGTTGGGTGTATTGCTACTGGAATTCCTCTACCATTATCTTCTATAATAGCTGATCCATCTTGGGTGAGAGTAACTTTTATTTTGTCGCAGTATCCTGCCATTGCTTCATCAATTGAGTTGTCAACAACCTCATAAATTAAGTGATGAAGCCCTTTTGTGGAGGTATCTCCAATATACATTCCAGGTCTTTTTCTAACTGCTTCAAGACCCTTTAATACTTTAATATTACTTGCGCTATATTCACTCATTCTCTCTTTTTACCCCTTATTTAAAATAGGATAAATTATATCCAAAAAGGGTAAATCTAACTTAAAGCCTCTCTTTTTTGGGCTTCTTCTTCTACCTCTTTAATAAATCTCTCAATTAACTCTTTTCCTCTTAATTTTTCTATAATTTCACCTTTTTTAATAATTAATCCATCTTCTTTTCCATAGGCTATTGCCACATCAGCATGAGCCGCTTCTCCAATAGCATTTACTACACAACCCATAACTGAAATATTAAGGGGAGTTTTAATATGAGATAATCTATTTGAGATCTCTTCTACAATAGATGTTAAATCTACTTCAATTCTTCCACAAGTTGGGCAAGATATTATATTAATACCCTCTTTTAATACTCCTGCATCTTTTAAGATAGCTTTTCCAACTTTAATCTCCTCTTCAAGTTCGCCAGTAATTGAGACTCTAATTGTATCTCCAATACCATCTACTAATAAACTTCCAATTCCAATAGCAGATTTAATAGTAGCATGAAATTTAGTTCCAGCCTCTGTTACCCCAAGATGAAAAGGATAGTTATTTTTAGGTCTAAGCATTCTATATGCTTCAATAGTTCTTTGTACATCACTTGCTTTTAGAGATACTTTTATATCAAAAAAGTCTAAATCTTCTAAAAATTTAATATTATACTCAGCGCTTGCAACCATTCCTTGTGCTGTTGGACCATATCTATCCTCAAATTTTTTTTCTAAACTTCCAGCATTAACTCCTACTCTAATGGGTAAATTCCTTTCTTTGCAAGCTTTTACAATCTCTTTTATTTTACTCTTTTGGCTAATATTTCCAGGATTAAATCTAATAGCATCTACCCATTTGGCTGCTTCAAGAGCTAAACGATAATTAAAGTGAATATCTGCTACTATTGGCAAGGGAGAGTTATTTTTAATCTCTTTTAGAGCTTTTGCATCCTCCATAGTTGGCACTGCTACTCTTACAATATCACATCCTGCAAAATATAATCTATTAATCTGCTCAAGGGTGCTTTTTATATCTGCTGTTTTTGAAAATGTCATAGATTGAACACTAATGGGGGCATCTCCTCCAACTGCTACATTGCCTATATATATCTTTTTTGTAGGATATCTTTTAATCATCTCCCACCTTTTTATAATTTTATGCTATCTTATCCAATTTTAAGTAAAATCGACTGGATCCATATCTATTTCTAAATCTAAATCTCTAAGGAAATTTACCCCTTTTAAAAGATCTTTTCTCTTTTTTGCTCTTAGTAAAATATTAAATCTATATTTATTTGCAATCTTTTCAATTGGTGCTTTACCAGCACCAACAATTTCTATCTCTTTTATAAGCTTTAATCTCTCTAAAGCCATATTTAATAGCTCTTCTCCTTTAGAATAGTTGCTTTTTGCAATTAATACCCTTGCTAAATATCTAAAAGGGGGATATAGATCTTTTCTAAAAATTAACTCATCTTTAATAAAATCTTCATAGCTAAAGAGATATTTTTTAAAAAAGAGAGGTTGAGATGTTTGGATAATTACTTTTGCACTCTTTCTTCTTCCACTTCTGCCTGCAATTTGGTGCATTAGAGAAATTGCTCTCTCTTTTGCCCTAAAATCTCCAATTGCACTAATTAGATCTAAACCTAAAATTATACTAAGAGTAATATCTGGGTAATCATGCCCTTTGCTTAGCATTTGAGTTCCAACAATTAGATCAACCTCTTTTTTTTTGATTCTATCTAAAGCCTTTTGTAGTTTATTTAGAGTGGTAATTGAGTCTCTATCAAACTGTTCAACCCTTATATCTTTAATCTCTTTTTTTATCTCTTCAATTACCTCTTGAGTTCCCATTCTATAAGCTACCAGCTCTCCTTGGCAATATTGGCACTCTTTTCTAATTGGTTCTTTAAAATTGCAATAGTGGCACTGAAAATATCCCTCTTTTTTATGAAGACTCATTCCTATTGAGCAAAAGGGGCATAATTGAGTTTTACCACAATTTGAGCAAATAAGATATTTAAAATTTGCTCTTGTTGGTACAAAAATTAAAGTTTGCTCATTTTTTTTAAAGTTCTCTTCAATAGCTTGAATAATTTTATAATTGATCTCTTCTCCAGCTACAAAGAAGTACTCTTTTTTGCTCTCAATAAATGGTTTATCTATCTTTATTACAGGCAAATTATAATAGCTACTTACAAGAGGTGTAGCACTTGATAAAATTACTCGTTTATTAAATTTTTCTCCTATATAGATAGAGAGGTCTTTCGCATTATATCTTGGTCTTTTATTTTGTTTAAAGCTATCATCATGCTCTTCATCTACTACAATTAATCCTAAATTACGAAATGGTAAAAAAAGGGCACTTCTTGCCCCAGCTACTATTTGAATATCCCCTTTTAAAATTTTTTCTAAAATCTCTTCTTTATCCCTCTTTTTTAATTTTGAGTGCCAAAGACCTACAATATCCCCAAAATATTTCCTTAATCTCTCTTCCATCTGGGGGGTTAAAGCAATTTCAGGCATTAGAATAAGAGCTGAGTTTTTATTTTTTAGACTATTTTCAATAGCTTTAAAAAATACCTCACTCTTACCAGAGCCGGTAACTCCAAAAAGTAAAGAGCTTTTATAAGATAAAATTTTATTTAATGCATCTTGTTGAATGGGAGTTAAGTTTGGAGTTTTTATATTTATTTTTGGAAAAGAGTAATTAATCTCTTTATTAAAGGGGATAAATAGACTTAATGCTTCCCCAAGAGATGATATATAATATTTTGAAATAAATTGAGCAATTTCAAATTGTTCTTGAGAATAAAAAAGAGGAGTAAAAGAGGAGATCTCTTTTGTAATAAATGGTGGTTTTTGAGTCTCTTCTATAACCACACCTTTTTTTATAGATCCCTTTAGTGGAATATCAACTATATCGCCTCTTTTTAAAGGATAAGAGGAAGAGTAGCTTAGAGGCTCTATTTTTTGTTTTAAGATGGCTATTTTATAATATTTAGTGCTCAAGTATTCCACATCCTTTTTTATTATAATTATAGTCACAATCAAAATGGTTATTTTCTAATTTAAATCTCACTTCACTTCCATCTGGCATTACATATGCATATGTATCTTTATTTAATTTTTTCCAGCAACCGCTATCTTTTTTTACTCCACACTTATATGGAGGATATTCTAAAACTCTATTTGATTTATTTCCATCAAAATAGTCAAATATAAAGTCATCTCCACTATCTCCTCCTAAATTTGAAATAGGAGTAAAATCACCTCTTAAAACTCTCTTTTGAACTTCAGAACTAATTGAAGCTCTAACTGATGCTAATGTATTAATAGCTTTTGTAATTGTAGCATCATCTCTTGTAGCACTTAATTTTGGAAGAGCAATTGTAGCAAGAATTCCAATAATTACAATAACAAATACCACCTCAAGCATAGTAAAAGCGCGTCTCATCTTATTTCCTTTGATAGATTTATTTAATAAATTTTAGCGTTTATTGGAGATATTTATTAAAAATATAACAAATTTTTTAAAAAATTAATTTAATAAACAATTTTTTAAATTAGATATTTCTATTCTTAAGAGTTAATTTAGAGGATTTATAAAATAAAAAATCCCCAAAAGGGGATTTTGGAAGGAGAGGAGTGAGGAGATTATCTTTTAATACCGCTACCACCAAGATGTTGTTCGCCAGCTGCTAAAGCCTTAATTGATGGATCACCAATTACACCGTCACAAACTGTAGAAGTACCTTCATCAGCAAGTGTTACACTTACACTATTTTTAGTAGCATCGTATGAGAAAGTAACACATGGGTTATTATCATTATCACAAAGAGCTATTTGAGTACCATTAATATTGTCCCCTTGTGCATCTGTTTGACAATCTGTTTCTTTA
>JAADEA010000001.1 GCA_013153675.1 Campylobacterota bacterium | reverse complement strand
AAATATTACAAAGGAGTATAAAAGATATATTTAGCCCAATTATTTTAAAAGAGGTTATTGTTAGTGCTCTTTTTTTATTTATATTTTGGGCAATATTGCTTCTTTTTTTATGGGAGCCTCTATTTAAGATAAGTCAAAAGATGATAGATTGGCTTCCCTTTACAATGGTAAGGGAAGATGGGGCTATATTTATTCTATTTTTTGTATGGATAATAGCTGTAATGGTATCTTTTTCTTTAATAGTCTCTTTATTTGTTCCTCTCTTTTCAAAAAGAGATAAAAATCCATACTATTATATAAGTGCTATTTTGCTATTTTTTGCGCTCTTTTGGGGATGGATCTTTCTTTCTAATTGGAGTTTCTTAGTTAAAAATTTAGCTTTTAAACTCTTAACATGGCTTCCATTTAAAACGGTGCAAGAGGCTGTGGCTTTTTTGCTTACCTTTTATATTGTATATAATCTTTTTGTCTTGAGTTTATACTTTTTAATTGCCTTTTATAGAAAGGATTTTTTATTTGTTATAAAAGAGATGGAGTATCCTAATTTAAATATAAATTTAGATCAAAATCAGCAACACTATTCTCATAAAAAAGTTCTATTTAGAGATGGAATTTTATATTTAATATTTATTTTCCTATTTTTTCCTTTGTTTTTTATTCCTATTGTAAATATTGTAATTCAACTTGCTCTTTGGATGTGGCTATATGGAAATGGAGTATTTATAAGTATATGTAATATGGTATGTAGTAAGGATGATTTTAATAGATTAAAAGATAAAAAGATAAATATCTATTTCATCTCATTTTTAGCAGCAATATTAAATTTTATTCCTATTTTAAATATCTTTGCTCCATTTTTACTCTATATTTTAGCTTTTCATTGGATAATTGAGGAGATTAAAGGAGTTAAAGAGTAACTACAACTCCACCTCTTCTTTTATCAGCTCCTCCTTTAAAATCTCCTGTTACTGCATGAACTCCTCCAAAAAATAGACTCTTTTGATCAAATAGGGTTACTTTATATCTCTTTTTAATCTTGTTAATAATCTCTTCTTTAAAGCCTGGTTCTAAAAATAGCTCCTCTTTTTCAAAATGTAATCTTTTTAGATCAATTGCTTTTTGAATATTAAAGTTGAATTTTAGAAAATTTTCTACTACTTGAACAATAGCGCTTCTAATTCTATTACTTCCAGCACTTCCTAATATTAAGTAAGGCATTTGATCTTTTAGAATAATTGTGGGAGACATCATTGAAGGTAGCCTAATAAAAGGGTCCCATTTGAAAAATCCATTTGGATTTAAATCCTCTTCCCCAAGCATATTATTAAGCATAATACCACTGCTTTTTAATACTATTCCACTTCCTTCTCCATTGGTTGTAGTAACACTTACACAATTTAGCTCTTTATCTATAATACTTAGGTGGGTGGTATTTCCCCATAGATTTATTCTTGATTTTTTTGATAATTTATAGTGTTCTATTATATTTGAATCTTGAATAATCTCTTTTAAGATATTATTGTGTAGATTTTGATCTACCCACTCTTTTCTAAATTCAGCAGTTATTGCCATAGATTCTATTAAATCTTGAAAATATTCAAAAGTATCATACTCATAAGTAGATTCTTGTAGAAGTTTTAGAGTGAATGAGATTAAAATACCACCTGCTGATGGGGGAGGAGGCGTGGATATTTGGTAGTTTAGATACCTTGAAGTAATTGGCTCTCTTTTATATACTCTATATCTTTTTAGATCTTCATATCTAATAAATCCACCTTTTTCTTTAGAGATCTTATCTATCTCTTTTGCAATCTCACCTTCATAAAATAATCTATCTCCCTCTTTTGCGAACTCTTCTAAAAAAGATGCATAGTTTGGATTTTTTATTATGCTATTTTCATCAATTAATCTATCTTCTGGGGCAAATAGCTCTTTTGATTCTTTTGTAGAAAGGAGTATAGGCTCTAATAGCTTTACAAAACTTGCTTGAAGTTTTGATATTTTATATCCCTCTTTTGCCATTTTAAAAGCAGGTTTAATTATCTCTTTTAAAGGAAGTTTTCCTTTTTCTTTATGGATTTTATATATTCCAGCAACTACTCCAGGAATAGCAATTGAGGCAGCTCCTATATGAAACTCTTGAATGGTATTTCCAAAATCTACATATATTGGGAAAAAATCAAATTTATCTCCCCTTTTTGGAGGTACATCAACAAAGAAATCAAAAAACTCTATTTTGTTTTTTTTATCAAAAGTCATCATAAATCCACCGCCTCCTAAGCTTGTGAGCATAGGCTCAGCCAAAGGGGCACTTAAGAGGGCAGCTGCTGCTGCATCAAAAGCATTTCCACCCTCTTTTAATATCTCTATTGCACTATTTGCCGTTTGTATATCTCCAGCAGCTACAACTGCTTCCATTACTCTCCTTTTACAATATGAGGTTCAATTACTTTTGTAAAATCTTTTGTTTGATTGTAGATCTCTCTTGCTTGTTGAGACAAGACTTTTTCTTCTAATAGATTATATAGCTCTTCTATACTCTTTTCTTTAAATAAATCTTTAAAAATACCAGCTTTTTGAATATCTTCTATAAGAGAGATAGTTTTCTCTTTAATAGTAGATACATTAGAACCCTCTATAAAGTTTCCATTTAAGTCGTGTCTAATTGCATTCCATTTATTTTGTTTATATATTTGATAAAACTCTCTTTTAAAATCTCTATCATAAGCATATGCCATAAGAGATCTAAATAGTTGAACTAATAGTTTTATTCTCTCAAAATCAAAAAAGGCATCACATACTCTTAATTCAATAGTACCAAATTTTTGGTGGATTCTAACATCCCACCATACATCTTTTACACTTTGAATAGTATTTGTAATAAATAGTTGATCTATTAAGGAGCAATATTCCTTATAAGAGCTAAAAAACTCTGGAATTCCAGCTCTTGGAAGTCTTTCAAATATTTTATTTCTATAAGATTGTAATCCTGTATCTTCCCCTAAATGAAAAGGGGAGTTTGCGCTTAGTGCTATAAAAATTGGCATATATTTAATTGCTGCTTGATAACATCTAATTGCTGCATCCTCATTTGGCATTCCCACATGAATATGTAATCCGCTAATTAAAAAATTTTTTAATACAATTTGTAACTCTTGTTCAAAAGCTTCATATCTTGGATCATGAACTATTTCATTATCCTCTTTTCTCTCAAAAGGGTGAGTAGCAAGAGCCGCTAAATAGATTCCCTCTTTTTTTGCTACTTTGGCAATATCTCTTAGAGCCATATCTAAAAAGTCTACTGCCTCTTTTGCACTTTTAGATACTGGTGTAACAATTTCTATCATAGATTGTAAGAGCTCTTTGTGAACATTATCTTTTAGATGGGATGGAAGATGCTCAAAAATATATTTTGAAGAGTTTGAAGGAGCAAAAGTTTCTTCTTTTACTAATCTAACCTCTAATTCTAATCCTACACTAAAAGAGCTGTTTGGATCAAAAATTGATGGATCATAAGTAGTTTTCATGGAATGAGCCTTTAATTTTTTTCGATTATATCATTTTTGATATTATTTGAAAAATAAAAGAGGAAAAGATATGGAATATATATTTGTATATGGAACTCTAAGAAGCTGCTTTGATAATTTTTATAGAAAAAAGTTATTAAGATATGCCACTTTTATAGGAGAGGGTGAAGTAGATGGTAGATTATATAAAGTAAGTTGGTATCCTGCTCTAATAGAAGAGGAAGGAAGAGTTAAAGGTGAAGTATATAAGATAAAGAGTGCTTCTTTATTAAAATTTTTAGATTATTATGAAGGGTTTAAAAAGAGTAATCCTAAAGCCTCTTTATATATTAGAAAATTAAAAGATGTCTATATGAATGGAGAGACTATAAAAGCTTGGGTTTATGTTTATAATAAAAAGGTCTCTTCTAAAGATTTAATTAAAAGTGGTGATTTTTGTAAAGGGAACTAAGAGGAGAGCTCCTCTTAGCAGCTAAAAGTACTTTTTACTTCAAATGGAGTTGGTCTTCCCTCAACAGGAATTACTTGAGTTTCAAATTTATAATCAATATATGTTTTTATAAACTCTTCTGTCATTACAGGAGTTAAGAATTCATAATCTTTTTCAAGTCCTTGTAGAGCATCTCTTAGAGTATCTGGAAGCTCTGGAATTTTTCTCTTTTTAAGATCTTCTCTTGTAAGTTCAAAAAGATCTTCATTAATTGGTCCAACTAACTCATATCCACCATTTTTTACTCCATCAAGTCCAGCAAGAAGCAATACAGAGAAAGTTAGGTATGGATTTGATGAACCATCTGGGAATCTTGTCTCAAGTCTTGTAGATTTTTCTCCACCTCCATATGGAATTCTACATGCTGCAGAGCGGTTTTGGCTTGAGTAAGTTAAAATTCTTGGAGCCTCAAATCCTGGCAATAATCTCTTATAAGAGTTTGTTGTTGGGTTTGTAAATGCTGCAACTGCATCTTTATGTTTAAAGATTCCACTTAGATAATTTAGAGCAAAATCGCTAATATTTGCATAGTTTCCTTCTTGATAGAATAGGTTTTTACCATCTTTCCAGATAGATTGGTGAACATGCATTCCATTTCCATTATCATTATAAAGAGGCTTTGGCATAAATGTAGCTGTTTTTCCATTTAAGTGAGCCACCATTCTTACTACATATTTATATTTTTGAACATTATCTGCAGCCTCAATTAAATTACCAAATTTTACTCCAATTTCTGCTTGAGCTTGTGCAACCTCATGGTGATGAAGTACAACTTCAAGTCCTATCTCTTTTAAAACTTGAACCATCTCAGCTCTTAGATCCATAGTAGAGTCTGTTGGCATTACAGGGAAATATCCACCTTTTGTTCTTGGTCTATGACCAGTATTAATAATATCTTCATATTGGGCATCATCACTCCACTCACCCTCATCAGAGTCAAGTCTATATGCAGATTCATTTATACCATCTTTAATATATACATTATCAAAGATAAAGAATTCATTCTCTGGTCCAAAGAATGCCTCATCACCAATTCCACTCTCTTTTAAATATTTAAGAGTCTTTTTAGCAATACTTCTTGGACACTTTTCGTATAGATCACCCTTATAGATATCATATACATCACAAATTACAACTACTGTTGGATCTGCTGTAAATGGATCTAAAAATGCAGTTGGTACATCTGGTTTTAAGATCATATCAGATTGGTTAATTGGCTGCCAAGCTTCAATTGAACTTCCATCAAATGGAACACCATTTTCTAATACTTCTGGAGTAATAGCCTCCATTGTGTAAGTAATATGGTGCCATGCCCCCTTAATATCTGTAAAACGAAAATCTACAAACTCAACCTCATTCTCTTTACAAAAAGCAAAAAACTCATCAATGTTGTTGACAAACTTACCCATTGATTATCCTCCTGAAATATTTGATGGCATTATTATATCTCTTTTAACCAAAATATTTTCCTAATTGGATGGTTAAATTTTAACCATTTCCCTCTCTTTGTTGTGGTAGGTAGCAGCCTCTTTAAAGCCAATTTTCTTAGCTAAATTTATAATATCTTCTAATTTATAGCCTACATCTTCGATTTTATGAGCATCACTACCAAAGGTTATTGGGATTTGATATTCATAAATCATCTCTAAGAGTTCTTCTTGTGGATATTGTTTTTTCACATCTTTTCTAAAGCCAGCACTATTTATCTCTACTGTCATATTTGCCTTTTTTATAGCCTTAATGGCATTTTTGGCAATTATTCTAATATCTTTTTTTGGAAAATAGTTAAATACTTTAATTAAATCTAAATGACCTACTATTTGAAAATGTCCACTCTTTGCCATCTCCTCAACTGCTAAAAAGTAATCTTCCCAAATTTTATCTATATCTTTATTTTTATATTCTCCTATAAATTCTGGATTATCAAATCCCCATCCATCTAAAAAGTGAATAGAACCAATTAGATAGTCAACTTTTGCCTCTAATACTCTTTTATCTAAAAACTTTTTAATAAAATCTACTTCATAACCTAATCTAATATCTATTTTCTCTTTAAACTCTTTTTTTAAATCTAAAATTTCTTTTTCATATTCTTCCATTTGATCAAAGCTCATTCTATACTTTTTATCAAACTCCATTGGAGCATGATCGCTAAAGCCATATATTTTTATACTCTTTTTAATTGCCTCTTTTATATATTCTCTTGGCTCTCCTGTGGCATGATTACAAAGTGGAGTGTGATTGTGCAGATCTATCACTATATATCTCCTTTATTTAGAGGATATAATTTAGTGATTTTGTTATCTTTTAGAAGTTTTAAAAAGATATTTACTCCTTTTGGTTCGTTTTTATTTCCATGAATTAAGATAATTGATCCATCTTTTACCTTTTCTCCTTTTGCAAGCCAGCTATTTGCTCCAATTGGTATTAAATTTAATCTTTTTAGTGTTAAGACTCTATTTTTATTTGATACTAATCCAGGAAATCTAAAAAATATTGATGGGACTATATTATTATTTAACATAAAGATCTCATTATCTAT
>JAADEA010000058.1 GCA_013153675.1 Campylobacterota bacterium | reverse complement strand
GTTAAGAGAGCTTTAGAAAAAGAGTAGTTTTACTCTTTAATCTCTTTTAGTTGGTCTCTATTTGGTTTCCAGCATTGGTTAAAAAATTTATTTTCACTTTTTAAAATAGAGATATCACACTCTTTAATAATATCTTCTGCCCACTTTTCAATTATTTTTCCAATATTTTTACCAAATTTGCCAAATATGGCTTCTTTATACTCTTTGTTTGTATAGATTTTGCCTCCTACATAGGGTAAGTTGTTAATAGCTGCTAATTTAAATATTGCAAATTTCTCTTCATCAAACTTTTTTGATGGTATTTTATCCTCTTTTTTTATTTTTTCCTTCTCTTTTTCTATCTCCTTTTTATAAGATATGTTTTTAAAAATTGCATATTTAACAGCCTCTGCAATGCCTAGTGCTTCAGCTATATCCTTACTAAATCCAAGTTTTAATGCTCTAAATTTTTGAAGGGCTGCCATTTTTGGAAAACGATTTATCTTCATTTATGACTCTTTTAAAATTTATATAACTTGCCACCACTTAACTACCGCAAAGCGGCTATTCTTTTTTACTTTTTTTACTTCATGAGCAAATAGACCATGGCTTGGAAATATAATCATATCTCCACCTTTAGGTTTATATATTACTCTTTTCCCATTATTATATCTTAAATGACAAAATTCTATCTCCCCTCCTTCAAAATTACTATTTAAAAATAATAGTGTGGTAAGATCTCTATTATTTACTATTTTGTAATTTATTAATTTTTTATCTTTAATAATTTCATTTGCATTGTCTGCATGACATTTATAAAATCCACCCTCTTTATATTCAAGTATTTGAAGTTGGCTACCTTTTAAAAAGGATACTCCATAAAATTTTTCTGCTTCCTCTTTTACTTTAAAGAAGGCTTTTTGAAAAATAGTTTCAATTTGTGGTGTGGGAGAATGTATTAGAGTTTTTCTTATATTCTCATCAACTCTATTTCCACTGATTCTTGCTTTATATGAAGAGCTTTTAAGGGAATTTATTGCTTCTTTAAGCTCTTTTATATCTAATAGATTATCAAATATTAAAAATGGATATTTCCCATATCCATTTGATAGAGGATGCTTTTTAAAATTAAGCTCCCATATCTCATCTAATGCATATATATCTTGACTAATTTGAACCACTGGCTCTCCTTAGCCAAAATTTTAGAAGTTAAAGTATTAGCAATTAAAAATTTATTAGTAATTATAACTTTTCTATTTTATCTCTCCTTTAATCTTAATTTTAATCGTTGAAATATTATATTTAAATCATCTCCCTTTCCTCTTGCCTCTTCTAAATTTGCAGTTCCGCTTTTTGATATAATCTCTTGTCCCTCATCACTTAGAAGAAAATCTACATATACTTTTACTACCCCTTTTGGTTTATCTTTTAGGTATAGATAAAATGGTCTTCTAAGAGGATAGCTATGATCTAAAATATTCTCTTTTGTAGGAAATATTCCATCAACTTTTAAAATTTTTATCCCTTTAACTCCCTTTGAGCTTACAACATCATCTACTCCAAAGCCAAGGGGATCTTTTTTTATAGCTTCTCTAATATATCCTGAGCTTTTTAGAAAAGTTGCATTTTTTGTTAATTCTTTATTAAAATCTCCAAAAAGTATCTCTCTAATGCTACTTCCAACTCCACTTTTTTTACTCTCTCTTAAATATAGATGAATTGGTTTGTCTTCTCCGCCAAGCTCTTTATAATTTGTAATCTTTCCAAGTAAAATTTTTTTAATATCTTCTACTGATATATTAGATAGTTTATTTTTGCTATTTACTATAAAAGCTAAAGCTCCCCATCCTACTTGAACAGACCATAGATCTTTTTCTTTTTTATCTTTAAAAAGAGCCCTACATCCCAAAGAGATATTTGCTTTATTATTAATGAGTGCATTAATTACGCTAATATCTCCACCTTTTTTATTTGTAAAAATTTTTACATTATATCTATTAGCAAATGCTTTATTTATTGCTTTTGCAAATGCAACTCTAATTACGCCACAATTATATACTATAAGCTTTTTCCCTTTAAAATCTAAATTTTTATCTTCTATGATTTCATTATCACTTTCAATATTTTCATCTTGTGCCAATTCGTCTAACATTATTCCCATTCCACTATCTTCATCTAAAGAGGCTGTTCCGCTATTTGAGATAACCTTTTGTCCTCTTTTAGATAAGATATACTCTATAAATAGCTTTGCCTCCTTTTTTAATGGATGTTTATAGTAGAGATAATAGGGTCTAAAAGCTAAATATTTACCATCTTGTATACTTTTTTTAGTGGGATATACACCATTTAAGGCTAAAATTTTTATTCCTTTAGTTCTTTTTGAACTCATTACATCATCTACTCCAAAGCCAAGGGGATCTTTTTTTATAGCTTCTCTAATATACCCTGAGCTCTTTAGAAAAGTTGCATTTTTTGTTAGCTCTTTATTTTTATCTTTAAATAAAATTACTCTTAGGCTTGCTCCAACTCCACTTTTTTTACTCTCTCTTAGATATAAATGGATTGGTTTGTCTTCTCCACCAATTTCTTTGTAATTTGTAATTTTCCCAAGTAGAATCTTTTTAACATCTTCTAATGAAATATTTGTTAATTTATTATTTTTATTTACAATAAAAGCTAATGCTCCCCATCCAATATGAACGGCTGAGAGCTTTTTACTCTCTTGTGGAAAGAGTGGACGACAGCCCATGGCAATATCTACTCTATTTTTTAAAATATCTTCAATAACTTTTAGATCTCCTCCAATTCTATTTGTAAGAATTTTTATTTTAAAAAGATTGGCAAAATCCCTCATAACTTCCTGTGCAAAGGCTACTCTTACAACTCCACAATTAGATACTTTAAGAATTTTATCTTTTGAAAAAAGAGAAGAGATAAAAATGGCACTTAAAATAGACACAAAGAGGATTTTTTTCATCTAAAGACCCTTTTTAGATTTCTTAAAATAATAGATAAATATATCATAGGAAAATGTGAATTAATAAAAAAATTTCAAAAAAGTTGAGCTTTTTATTAAGAAATTTTTTTTAATTTTGAAATAAGCAAAAAGAGTCCTTAGTAAAAATAGAAAAATTTTTTCAAAATAACTCTAATTTAATAAAAGTTTAAGGTTTAAATCTTTATAATTGCAGTCCATCTTAAGTGATGGGGATGCTGGTGTAGCTCAGCTGGCTAGAGCAGCTGATTTGTAATCAGCAGGTCGGGGGTTCAAGTCCCTTCACCAGCTCCATTTATATTCAGTGTTTGACCAGTAAAGAGTGGTGAGATACCCAAGCGGCCAACGGGGGCAGACTGTAAATCTGCTGGCTTTTGCCTTCGGAGGTTCGAATCCTCCTCTCACCACCATTTTGGATGCGGGAATAGCTCAGTTGGCTAGAGCATCAGCCTTCCAAGCTGAGGGTCGCGGGTTCGAGTCCCGTTTCCCGCTCCATAATAAACTGGGAGCTGATTAAAAAATAGAAACTACAATTATCTATTTGCTATCAGTTGTAAACTCCCAATATTATTGTGCAAACACTGAAGATAAAATTTAAAAGATCATATTTTATATTTTGGTGCCCAGATAGCTCAGGGGTAGAGCACTTCCTTGGTAAGGAAGAGGTCGGCGGTTCAAACCCGCTTCTGGGCTCCAGGTAGAATTTGGTGGAGAAGAGAAGAGCCCATCTGCTCCTCTCTTGTCCATCAATGCTATGGGCATAATGTCTAAGCAAAGTTTGATATAATATCAGCCGTAATTTAAAAATCGTAGGAGAAGCAAATGGCTAAAGAGAAATTTGAGAGAACCAAACCCCATGTAAACATAGGTACTATCGGGCATGTTGACCATGGTAAAACTACATTAACAGCTGCTATTACTGCAGTATTGGCGCAAAAAAATAATGCTCAAATGATGGATTATGACCAAATTGATAATGCGCCAGAAGAGAGAGAAAGAGGAATTACAATTGCTACAAGCCACGTTGAGTATGAAACTGACAAGCGCCACTATGCACACGTTGACTGTCCAGGACACGCAGACTATGTAAAAAATATGATTACTGGTGCAGCTCAAATGGACGGAGCTATCTTGGTTATTGCTGCAACAGATGGTCCAATGGCTCAAACAAGAGAGCATATTCTATTATCAAGACAAGTTGGAGTTCCATATATTGTTGTTTTCTTAAACAAAGTTGACCAACTTGATGAAGAAGATAAAGAAGAGATGTTAGAGCTTGTAGAGATGGAAGTTAGAGAGCTTCTAAATGAGTATGAGTTCCCAGGAGATGAAGTACCAGTAATTGCAGGTTCAGCTTTCTTAGCTCTTGAAGAAGCTAAAAAAGGTCAACTTGGTGAATGGAGTGAAAAAATTCTTGAGCTAATGGATGCTGTTGATACTTATATTCCAGAGCCAGAAAGAGAAATTGATAAGCCATTCCTAATGCCAATTGAAGATATCTTCTCTATCCAAGGAAGAGGAACTGTTGTAACTGGTAAGATTGAAAGAGGTAAAGTGTGCGTTGGTGATGAGGTTGAGATTGTTGGTATTAAAGAGACAAGAAAAACAACTGTAACTGGCGTAGAGATGTTTAGAAAAGAGATGGATTGTGGTCAAGCTGGAGATAATGTTGGAGTACTTCTAAGAGGTATTGCTAAAGATGAAGTACAAAGAGGTATGGTACTTTGTGAACCAGGTTCAATCACTCCTCATACTAAGTTTGAAGCAGAAGTTTATGTTCTAACTAAAGAGGAAGGTGGACGCCATACTCCATTCTTTAATAATTATAGACCACAATTTTATGTAAGAACAACAGATGTTACTGGTTCTGTTACTCTACCAGAGGGTGTAGAGATGGTTATGCCAGGAGATAATGTTAAATTAACTGTTGAGTTGATTGCTCCAATTGCACTTGAAGAGGGAACAAGATTCGCTATCCGTGAGGGTGGTAGAACAGTTGGTGCTGGAGTAGTTACAAAGATTATTGAATAATAAGGTCGGCTTTGCCGTCCACTAAATTGGAGATAAGATGAGAGAGATTATCCATCTTGGTTGTGAAGAGTGTAAAAGAAGAAATTATCATACAACCAAAAACAAAAAAAATACACCTGATAAGTTGGCATTAAGAAAATATTGTAAATGGTGTAGAAAACATACAATTCATAGAGAGATGAAGCTTTAAGCTTCTCTCTTTCTTTTATTTTAAATAGGCCAATAGCTCAGCTGGTAGAGCACTGGTCTCCAAAACCAGGTGTCGGGGGTTCGAGTCCCTCTTGGCCTGCCATAAAGAAGGGTAAAATGGAAAAGTTTATAAAGTTTGTAAAAGAAGCTAAAATCGAATTAGAAAAAGTAATTTTTCCAACAAAAGAGCAAGTTAGACAAGCTTTCATTGCCGTAGTAATAGTTGTAGCGGCTGTTTCTGCTTATTTGGCATTAATTGATTTAATAATGTCAAGCATAATTCAAAAAATTCTTTAAGGTTTATTATGGCACACCAATGGTATGCAATACAGACATATGCTGGCAGTGAGAGGGCAGTAAAAAGAGCAATCGAACAGATGGCAAAAGATTATGGCTTAGAAGATAAGATAGAAAGAGTTGTTGTGCCAACAGAGGAAGTTATCGAAGTCAAAAATGGGCAAAAAAAGATTACTGAAAGACCCCTTTATTCAGGGTATGTTTTTGCCAAAATTGACTTGGATAACGATCTTTGGTTAAAGATCCAAAGATTGCCTAAAGTTGCCAGATTTATTGGAGAGCAGAAAAAGCCATCTCCACTAAGTGAATCAGATATTAATCTGATTTTAGAGAAGTTGGAGAAAAAAGCTCCTCCAAGACCAAAAGTAGACTTTGAAAAAGGTGAAATGGTAAGAATAATTGAGGGACCTTTTGCAAATTTTACAGGTGTTGTTGAGGAGTATGATTTAGATCATGGTAAATTAAAACTAAATGTTTCTATTTTTGGTAGAAATACGCCTGTTGAGATTTTATATACGCAAGTTGAGAAGATAATTTAATTTTGAAAGTAAGGATAAGCAATGGCAAAGAAGGTTGTTGATAAATTTAAGCTAATGATTCCTGCTGGTCAAGCCAATCCATCTCCTCCAGTTGGTCCGGCACTTGGTCAGCGTGGAGTTAATATTATGGAGTTTTGTAAAGCTTTTAACGAAAAAACGAAGGATAAGATGGGATTTAATATTCCAGTTGAAATTACTGTTTATAGTGATAGAAGCTTTACTTTTGTTACTAAGCAGCCTCCTGCAACTGATTTAATTAAAAAAGAGGCAGGAATTCAAAAGGGAAGTGATAATCCACTTTTAAATAAAGTTGGAAAGATTACTAAAGAGCAGCTATATAAAATAGTTGATATTAAAATTGAAGATTTAAATACTGATGATAGGGATCAAGCAGCAAAAATTATTGCTGGTTCATGCAGAAGCATGGGCGTTGAGATAATCGACTAAACCTCTTACCACTTGAGGTTAATAAAGTGGGAGCAAATCTAAAGCGGAGATAGGAAGATGTCAAAAAGAATTAGTAAAAGAAGAAAAGCATTATTAGAAAAGATTGATAAAAATAAAATATATTCAATTAAAGAGGCAGTAGAGAAGATTAAAGAGTTGAAATCTGCCAACTTTGATGAGACTGTTGAGATTGCATTAAATTTAAATGTAGATCCAAGACATGCAGATCAAATGATTAGAGGATCAGTTGTACTTCCTCATGGAACAGGGAAAGATGTAAAGGTTGCTGTTTTTGCTAAAGGTGCAAAGGCTGATGAGGCTAAAGCAGCAGGTGCTGATATTATTGGAGATGATGAGCTTATTTCTCAAATTCAACAAGGAAAAATTGATTTTGATATTGTAATTGCTACTCCAGATATGATGGGTACTCTTGGAAAAGTTGCAAGAATTTTAGGACCAAAAGGGTTAATGCCAAACCCAAAAACTGGAACTGTTACTATGGATGTAGCAACTGCTGTTAAAAATGCTAAGAGTGGACAAGTTAACTTTAGAGTGGATAAAAAGGGAAATATCCATGCTGGAATTGGAAAAGTTAGCTTTGATACTCAAAAATTAGAAGAGAATTTAAAAGCTTTTGTTGAGAAGATTAATAAATCTAAACCTGCAAGTTCAAAGGGTAGATATATTAAAAATGGAGCACTTTCTCTTACTATGAGTCCATCTATCAAGCTTGATACAAATGAGCTGATGGAGCTTAAATAGGTTTTTAACTTTGATCAAAGATAACGGGGGTCCTATGTGGCTTAAATTGAGGCAGATGCCTTCGCCAATTTTATAAGTTGGCGCCCTGTTTGAGGTCTGAAAGGAGAGCATTTAAATGACAAGAAGTGAGAAAGCACAATTTATATCTGAACTCACTGAAGCTCTAAAAGAGTCAAATGCGGTAGTTGTTTGTGACTACAAAGGTATGACTTGCCAAGAGCTTGAGAGTGTAAGAAAGATTGCTGCCCAAAATAGCGTACATATTAAAGTGGTTAAAAACACTTTAGCTATGATTGCTCTAAAAGAGGCGGGAATTGAAGGGTTAGAGTTAACTGGTACTAATGCTTTAGTTTGGGGAGAAGATCAAATCTCAACTTGTAAGACAGCTGATAAAGCTGCAACTGAGTTTAAGGATAAATTTGTTATAAAAGCGGGAGCGCTTGAAGGAAAAGCAACTGATCTTTCAACAATTATGGCAATGGCTAAATTGCCAAGTCGTGAAGAGTTGCTTGGTATGTTGCTTAATGTATGGCAAGCTCCAATTAGAAACTTTACAGTTGGGCTTGATAATTTAAGAAAAAAACTTGAAGAAGAATCAAAATAAAATCTATTTAAAAGGATAGAAAGATGGCATGTACTAAAGAAGATGTTTTAGAGTATATCTCAAATTTAACTGTATTAGAGCTAAGTGAACTTGTAAAAGAGTTTGAGGAAAAATTTGGTGTTTCTGCTCAACCGGTAGTTATGGCTGGTGCAGGTGCTGGTGGTGCTGCTGAGGCTCAAGAAGAGCAAACTGAGTTTGATGTAGTATTAACTGGTGCTGGTGCTAAGAAAATTAATGTTATTAAAGTTGTTAGACAAATTACTGGTCTTGGACTTAAAGAGGCTAAAGCAGCAGTTGAAGAGACTCCAACTGTTATTAAAGAGGGAGTTTCTAAAGAAGAGGCTGAAGAGATTAAGAAGCAGCTTGAAGAGGCTGGTGCTACAGTGGAGCTTAAATAGTTTGCTCCAACTTTTTGGGCTTTGCCCTCTTTCCTTATTTAGTTTTTTAAGATATAGAGATGAACTATTAAGAGGGAATAGTTCTTTTGTATATCAAATTACTACTACTTTATACCAACACAAGGTTAGCCAATGTTAAATTCTCTCCATTCAGGAAATAGATTAAGAGTTGATTTTTCTAAAACTCCAAGAAAAATTGATGTGCCAAATTTATTACAATTGCAACAGCATAGTTTTGAACAATTTTTGATGATGGGGAAAAAAGATAGAAAAGATTCTACAATTGAGAGAATCTTTAGAGCATCTTTCCCAATACATGATCAACAAAATAGAATTACTTTAAACTATCATGGATGTGAAATTATTCCTCCAAAATATACTGTTAGAGAGTGTATGGAAAGAGGACTTACCTACTCTGTCTCATTAAAACTTAAAATCTCACTTACTATTTGGAATAGAGATGAAAAGACAGGGGAGAGGTTAGATCCAAAAGAGATTAAAGAGCAATTTATCTATGTAAGAGATATTCCTTTAATGACAGATAGAACCTCATTTATTGTTAATGGGGTAGAGAGGGTAATTGTAAATCAGCTTCATAGAAGCCCAGGGGTTATTTTTAAAGAGGAAGAGGCTACAACAGTAGCTAATAAAATGCTCTATTCAGCTCAAATTATTCCAGATAGGGGAAGTTGGCTCTATTTTGAATATGATGTAAAAGATATTCTTTATGCAAGAATTAATAAAAGAAGAAAAATTCCTGTAACTATTCTCTTTAGGGCTCTTGGTTATTCAAAAGAAGAGATTATTAAAATGTTCTATCCAACTCAAGAGGTCTATATTAGAGATGGTCAATTTTTAGTGAAATTTGATCCAGCAAAACATAGCGGAAGGGCAATTGCTGATTTAAAAGATAAAGATGGAAATATTATTGTAGCAGCTGGTAAAAGGCTTACAAAGAAGAAGGCTCAAAAGTTAAAAGAAGAGGGGCTTGAGTGGATTGAGTATCCTTTAGAGGTATTAATGGAGCGCCACTTAGCTGAGCCAATTATTGATCCAGAGAGTGGAGAGGTATTATATGATGTAATTACTCAACTTGATGAACATAAATTAAAGAAAATTTATGAAAGTGGTATTGAAAAGTTTGTAATTGCAGATGATTTAGCAGAAGGAGTTGATGCCTCTATTATTAAAGCCTTTATTGCTGATAGTGAAAGTTTGAAACTTCTTAAGCAAAGCGAAGGTATTGATGATGAGAATAAATTAGCTGCTATTAGAATTTATAAAGTAATGAGACCAGGAGAGCCTGTTACTCCTGATGCAGCAAAACAATTTTTAGACCAGCTCTTTTTTGATCCAGAAAGATATGATTTAACAAGAGTTGGTAGAATGAAAATGAACCATAAACTTGGTTTAGATGTACCAGAATATATTACTGTATTGACTGTAAATGATATTATTAATACAGTTAAATATCTTATTAAAGTAAAAAATGGAAAAGGTCAAATTGACGATAGGGACCACTTAGGAAATAGAAGAATTAGGGCAATTGGAGAGCTTCTTGGAAATGAGCTTCAAAGTGGTCTTTTAAAGATGCAAAAGGCAATTAAAGATAAAATGACTACAATTAGTGGTAATTTAGATGATTTAATGCCACATGATTTAATTAATTCTAAAATGATTACAAATACAGTATTGGAGTTTTTTGCTACTGGACAGTTAAGCCAGTTTATGGATCAAACTAACCCATTATCTGAAATTACACATAAAAGAAGATTATCAGCTCTTGGTGAGGGTGGTCTTGTAAAAGAGAGAGCTGGTTTTGAAGTGCGCGATGTGCATCCAACTCACTATGGAAGAATTTGTCCGATTGAAACTCCAGAAGGGCAAAATATTGGTCTTATTAATACTCTTGCCTCTTATGCTAAAGTAAATGAACATGGATTTATAGAGGCTCCTTATAAGGTAGTAAAAGATAGAAAAGTAACAGATGAGATTGTATATTTAACTGCAACACAAGAAGAGAATAAAGTAATTGCGCCTGCTTCTACAAAAGTGGATGAGGATGGATATATTGTTGATGATTTGATTGAGACAAGATATAATGGAGAGATTGTTTTAAATGAGGCTTCAAAAGTTGATTTAATAGATCTTGCTCCAATGATGGTAACTGGTGTTTCTGCTTCATTGATTCCATTTTTAGAACATGATGATGCAAACAGGGCATTAATGGGATCAAACATGCAGCGCCAAGCTGTTCCATTAATTAGAACAGAGGCACCAATTGTTGGTACTGGAATGGAAAAGTATGTAGCAAGAGATGCATGGGAGGCGATTAAAGCAAAAAGAGGCGGAAAGATTGAAAAAGTTGATTCTGATAGCATCTATATAATGGGAGAAGATGAAGAGGGTGTTTTTATAGATTATTACCGCCTTGAGAAAAATATGAGAACAAATCAAAATACATGTTTTAGTCAAAGACCTATTGTAAAAGTGGGGCAAGAGGTTAAAGCTGGAGAGATAATAGCAGATGGTCCAAATATGGATAAGGGAGAGCTTGCCCTTGGAAAAAATGTATTAGTGGCATTTATGCCTTGGAATGGATATAACTATGAGGATGCTATTATCTTATCTGAAAAGTTACTTAGAGAAGATACCTTTACTTCTGTTCATATATATGAAAAAGAGATTGAAGCAAGAGAGTTAAAGCATGGAATTGAAGAGATTACAAGAGATATTCCAAATGTGAGAGAAGATGAGCTTATCCATTTAGATGAGAGTGGAATTGTAAAAGTTGGTACATATGTAAAACCTGGAATGATTTTAGTTGGAAAAGTATCTCCTAAAGGTGAAATTAAACCTACACCAGAAGAGAGATTATTAAGGGCTATATTTGGAGATAAAGCAGGGCATGTTGTAAATAAATCTCTATATTGTCCAGCCTCAATGGAAGGTGTTGTTATTGATGTAAAAGTATTTACCAAAAAAGGATATGAAAAAGAGGCAAGAGCTATTAAAGCATATGAGCAAGAGAAAGCTAAACTTGATAGAATTCATCATGATAGATTATTGATGATAGATAGAGAAGAGATTTTAAGAATAATTCATTTCTTATCTCAACATCCTTTAGAAAAAGATAGTGAGGTTGGTGGAAAGAGCTTTAAGGCTGGAGAGAAGATTCCAAAAGAGGTTCTTTCAAATATTAGTAGATTTGCTCTAAAAGCTCTAATTCAATCATACTCTATTGAGGTTCAAAATGAGTATGAAAAGATTAAAAATCACTTCTTAAAACAAAAGAAGCAGTTAAAAGCTGATCATGAAGAGAAGCTCTCTATTTTAGAAAAAGATGATATTTTGCCAAATGGAGTAGTTAAGTTAGTAAAAGTATATATTGCTACAAAGAGAAAGATTAAAGTTGGTGATAAAATGGCAGGACGCCATGGAAATAAAGGTATTGTATCAAATATTGTGCCAGAGATAGATATGCCATATATGGAAGATGGAACACCTGTTGATATTATTTTAAATCCACTTGGGGTTCCATCTCGTATGAATATTGGACAGATTCTTGAAGTTCACTTAGGATTAATTGGAAAGAGACTTGGAAATCAAATTCAAGAGATATTAGATTCTAAAAGAGATGAGTTTATAAAAGAGTTAAGAGATAAAATGATGGAGATTGCCAATGTGGCAAAACTAATGAGAGCTAAAAATGAGCTTGAGAAGATGAGTGATGAAGAGCTCTTAGAGTATGCAAGAGATTGGGCAAAGGGAGTCAAATTTGCTGTATCAGCTTTTGAATCTCCAACTGATGAGGAGTTTGCAAAACTATTTGAAATGGCAAAAATGGATAGTGATGGTAAAACTATTCTTTATGATGGAAGAACAGGTGAGAAGATTAAAGAGAGAGTTAATGTGGGATATATGTATATGTTAAAACTTCATCACCTTGTGGATGAGAAGGTTCATGCTCGTTCAACTGGACCTTACTCTCTTGTTACTCAACAGCCAGTTGGAGGTAAGGCTCTATTTGGAGGACAAAGATTTGGAGAGATGGAAGTATGGGCGCTTGAAGCATATGGTGCGGCTCATACTCTAAAAGAGATGTTAACTATTAAATCTGATGATGTTGATGGAAGAAGTAGGGCATATAGGGCTATTACAAGAGGTGAGGTGGTTCCAGAATCTGGAATTCCTGAAACAATGTTTGTATTGACAAAAGAGCTTCAAGCATTAGGACTTGATGTAGAACTTTATACCAGCAAAGAAGAGGGTGAAGATGAGTAAAAGTTTAGATAATTTAGAGTTGGTAAATGTAAATAGTGAAGATAGACCAAAAGATATTGAGGCATTAAGATTAAAAATTGCCTCTCCAGAGAAGATTTTATCTTGGAGTTATGGGGAGGTTAAAAAACCAGAGACTATTAATTATAGAACTCTAAAACCAGAGCGTGATGGATTGTTTTGTGCTAAGATATTTGGTCCAATTAGAGATTATGAGTGTTTATGCGGAAAATATAAAAAGATGAGATATAAAGGGGTAGTTTGTGAAAAGTGTGGTGTTGAAGTTACCTCTTCAAGAGTAAGACGCTCAAGAATGGGACATATTGAGCTTGTTACCCCTGTTGCGCATATTTGGTTTGTAAGTTCACTTCCAAGTAGGATAGGAACTCTTTTAAATGTAAAGATGAAAGATCTTGAAAGAGTTCTCTATTATGAAGCATATATTGTTAAAAATCCAGGAGATGCAAGTTATGACAGTACTGGAGATAATCCAGTAAAGAAATATGATGTATTAAATGAAGAGCAATATCAGCAATTGCATCGCCATTTTGCCCATACTGGCTTTGATGCAAGAATGGGAGGAGAGGTTGTAAAAGAGCTTTTAGAAGAGCTTGATCTTGTAGATTTAATGATGCAATTAAAAGAAGAGATTGCCAATACAAAATCTGAGGCTAAAAGAAAGACAATTATTAAAAGATTAAAAATTGTTGAAGCATTTTTAGAATCTGGCAATAGACCAGAGTGGATGATGTTAACCCATGTTCCAGTTCTTCCTCCAGATCTAAGACCTCTTGTTGCACTTGATGGAGGTAAATTTGCAGTTAGTGATGTAAATGATCTATATAGAAGAGTTATAAATAGAAATCAAAGATTAAAGAGATTAATGGAGTTGGATGCTCCAGAGATTATTGTTAGAAATGAAAAGAGAATGCTTCAAGAGGCAGTTGATGCCCTATTTGATAATGGAAGAAGAGGAAATTCTGTTAAGGGATCTAATAAAAGACCTCTAAAATCTCTATCAGAGATTATTAAAGGTAAACAGGGGCGTTTTCGTCAAAATCTTCTTGGTAAAAGGGTAGATTTTAGTGGAAGAAGTGTAATTGTTGTTGGTCCAGATTTAAGAATGGATCAATGTGGGCTTCCTAAAAAGATGGCTCTTGAGTTGTTTAAGCCTCACTTAATGGCTAAATTAGAGGAGAAAGGTTATGCTACTACTCTAAAACAAGCCAAAAAAATGATTGAACTTGAGACAAATGAGGTTTGGGAGTGTTTAGAAGAGGTTGTTGAGAGTTATCCAGTACTATTAAACAGGGCTCCAACACTTCATAAACTCTCAATTCAAGCTTTTCATCCAAAGCTAATTGAAGGTAAAGCAATTCAGTTACACCCTCTTGTTTGTGCCGCATTTAACGCAGACTTTGACGGTGACCAAATGGCGGTGCATGTTCCTTTATCTGATAAGGCAGTGGCTGAGGCAAAAATTTTAATGTTAAGCTCTATGAATATTTTGCTTCCAGCATCTGGAAAGGCAATAGCAGTTCCAACTCAAGATATGATTTTAGGAATCTATTATCTATCTTTACAAAAAAATGGAGTAAAAGGGGAACATAAGCTATTTGCCAATATTGATGAAGTAATGATTGCTTATGAAGAGGGTGCAATTGATCTAAATGCAAAAGTTAGAACCTTAATTGATAATCAAGTAGTTGCTACTACTGTGGGAAGATTAATTTTAAAATCTATTATTCCAGATTATGTTCCATCTACCTATTGGAACAAAGTAATGAAGAAAAAAGATGTGGCAAATTTAGTAGATTATATCTATAAACATAGTGGCGTTGCTAAAACAGCTGAGTTTTTAGATAATCTAAAAAATATGGGATTTAAATATGCTACAAGAGCTGGAGTATCTATCTCAGTAGATGATATTAGAACTCCTCCTCAAAAAAGAGAGATTATTGAAAAGGCAAAAAAAGAGGTATATGAGGTTCAGTCTCAATATAATAAAGGTCTATTGACTGATGAAGAGAGATATAACAAAATTATTAGTATCTGGACAGAGGCAAATAATAAAATTGCTGAAGCCTTAATGGATTTAATTAGAAATGATAAAGAGGGATTTAACTCTATTTATATGATGGCAGACTCTGGAGCAAGAGGTAGCGCAGCACAAATTAGACAGCTATCTGGTATGAGAGGATTGATGGCAAAATCTGATGGAACGATTATTGAGACTCCAATTATTTCAAATTTCCGTGAGGGATTGAATGTTCTTGAATACTTTATTTCAACTCACGGAGCAAGAAAAGGTCTTGCAGATACTGCTTTAAAGACAGCAAATGCTGGATATTTAACAAGAAAATTAATTGATGTTGCTCAAAATGTAAAAGTTACAATGGAAGATTGTGGAACTCATGAGGGAGAAGAGATCTCAGATATTATTGTAGGAAGTGAATTAATTGAGTCAATTGAGGATAGAGTATTTGGTAGAGTACTTGCAAGAGATGTAATAGATCCAATTGGAAATGAGGTGATTTTAAGTGAGGGAACATTAATTGATGAGGAAAAAGCAAAATTAATTAAAGAATCAGGTGTTAGATCTGTATTTATCAGAAGTGCTGCTACTTGTAAGGCTCCAAAGGGAATTTGTGCTAAATGTTATGGTCTAAACTTAGCAGAAAACCGTCTTGTAAAACCAGGAGAGGCTGTTGGTGTAATTGCTGCTCAATCAATTGGTGAGCCAGGAACTCAGTTGACACTAAGAACATTCCATACAGGGGGAACTGCAACGGCAGGACAAGAAGAGCGCCATGTAATTGCAACAAAAGAGGGATTTATTAGATATTATAATCTTGCTGTTCATAGAAATAAAGAGGGCAAATTAATTGTTACAAATAGAAGAAATGCAGGGGTATTATTGGTTGAGCCAAAAATTAAGGCTCTATTTAAAGGAAAAATCTTTATTACAATGAGCCATGATGAGGTTACTATTCATCTAAAAGGGGATGAGGGAAGTAAAAAATATACATTTAGAAAAAATGATATAGCAAAACCAAATGAGCTTGCGGGAGTTGGTGGAAAGATAGATGGAAAGCTATTTTTACCAGTGAAAAATGAGCAAGAGGTAGAGGCAAATGAATCTATTGTAGAGGTAATTAAAGAGGGATGGTCTGTTCCAAACAATATTCCATATGCAGCAGAGCTAAAAGTAGAAGATGGAGCTCCTGTTACTCAAGATGTAGTGGCTGATGCAAACGGTGAGGTAAGATTTTATATCTTAAAAGGAGACTATTTAGAACCAACTGATAAGATTAAAAAGGGTGAGCCAGTAAATGAAAAGGGATTATTTGCTGTAATTGTAGATGAGGCAAAAAGAGAGGCTGCAAGACACTATATTTCAAGAGGTTCAATTGTTCAAGTAGATGCGGGAGATATGGTAAAAGTTGGAGATCTTATCTCTTCTCCTAAAGATAAGAGCCATAAGATAATTGCTGAGTGGGATCCATACTCTGAGCCAATTATTGCAGAAGAGGATGGAATTATTAAATTTGAAGATATTATAGAAGGTACAACAGCTACTATCCAATATGATGAGATTACTGGAGAAGAGCGTTATGTAATGAATGATTATATTCCATCTTCTTATAAGCCAGCTATTATATTGGCTACAAAAGATGGAAAAATCTTTAGACACCAAATTGATGCAAGAACTCTTTTATTTGTAAAAGATGGTCAAGAGGTTCAAAAAGCAGACCTTTTAGCTAAGAAGCCAAAAGCAGCAATTAAATCAAAAGATATTACAGGGGGTCTTCCAAGGGTAAGTGAGCTATTTGAGGCAAGAAGACCAAAAGATAGTGCAGTAATTGCTAAAATTGATGGAGTAGTCCATTTTGATAAGCCTCTAAGAGGTAAAGCAAGAATTAAAATTATTGGAGATTATGGACAAGAGGTAGAATATTTAATTGATAAAGGTAAAAATATTTTAGTGCATGAGAATGAATATGTACATGCAGGAGAGAGATTAACTGATGGACAGATTTCAAGCCATGATATTTTAGAAGCTCTTGGCGAGAAGGCTTTATATGAGTATATTATCTCTGAGGTTCAACAAGTTTATCGCCGCCAAGGGGTAAATATAGCAGATAAACATATAGAAATTATTATCTCTCAAATGTTAAGACAAGTAAGAATTGTATCAAGTGGAGATACTAAATTTATTGTAGGAGATTTAGTATCAAAAAGAAAATTTAAAGAGGAGAATGAAAGAGTAATTAGGCTTGGAGGAGAACCAGCCATTGCTGAGCCTTTACTTGTAGGAATTACAAGGGCAGCAGTAGAGGCAGATAGTATAATTTCTGCTGCTTCATTCCAAGATACTACAAAGGTATTAACAACAGCCTCTATTGCAGGAATGGTAGATTGGCTTGAAGATCTAAAAGAGAATGTTGTAATTGGTAGATTAATTCCAGCTGGAACTGGAATGATAAATCCAAAAGAGGTTAAATTTTATCAAAAGCAAGAAGATTAAACTCTTCTTGCTTCTTTATTATCTTTTCTCTTAAAAACAGTTAAAATCTTTTTAAGCAATATATAGTATAATTATGCCATTTTTCTACACTTGAGTAAAATCTATCGATTTTACTGAGGTGTAACCTCCAAAAAGAACATATGAAAGGAAAGGAAATTGCCAACTATAAATCAATTAGTTCGTAAAGAGCGAAAAAAGGTAAAGAAGAAGTCAAAATCTCCTGCTTTAGTAGCTTGTCCTCAAAGAAGAGGAGTTTGTACAAGAGTATATACTACTACTCCAAAAAAGCCAAACTCTGCTTTGAGAAAAGTTGCTAAAGTTAGACTTACAAGTGGTTTTGAGGTAATTAGTTATATTGGTGGAGAGGGTCATAACCTACAAGAGCACTCAATTGTATTGGTAAGAGGCGGTAGGGTTAAAGACCTTCCAGGGGTTAAGTATCATATTGTACGTGGAGCGCTTGATACTGCTGGAGTTGCTAATAGAAAACAAAGACGCTCTAAATATGGAACAAAAAGACCAAAATCTTAAAATAACTAAAATATGATTTAACAGGCACTCTCAAAAATACCTTCTGGGAGAGGGCTTGAGTAAATCTATTAAAAGATTGAAGAAAGGAAAAGAATGAGAAGAAGAAGAGCACCACAAAGAGAGGTTCTACCAGATCCTATATATAATAGTAAAGTTGTAACAAAATTTATTAATAAAGTTATGTTAGATGGTAAAAAGAGCATTGCTCAAAAGATTTTTTATAAAGCTTTAGAGAGAATTGAAGAGAAGACTCAAGAAAAGGGTATTGAGGTTTTTGAAAAGGCAATTGAGAATGTTAAGCCTCTAATGGAGGTTAGAAGTAGAAGGGTTGGAGGAGCAACCTATCAGGTTCCAATGGAGGTTAGACCAGTTAGGCAACAATCTTTGGCAATTAGATGGATTGTTGATGCTGCAAGAAAAAGAAGCGAAAGAACAATGATTGAGAAGTTGGCTGGTGAGTTAATGGATGCAGCAAATGAGAGAGGTGCTGCATTTAAGAAGAAAGAAGATACACATAAGATGGCTGAAGCTAATAAAGCTTTTGCACATTATAGATGGTAAGGATAGCACATGGCAAGATCACATCCACTTGATAAAGTTAGAAATATTGGAATTGCTGCCCATATTGATGCGGGTAAGACTACAACAACTGAGAGAATACTTTTTTATACTGGTATTTCTCATAAAATTGGTGAGGTACATGATGGTGCCGCTACAATGGACTGGATGGAGCAAGAAAAAGAGAGAGGAATTACAATTACCTCTGCGGCTACTACATGTGAGTGGAAAGGTCATCAGATAAATATTATTGACACTCCAGGGCACGTTGACTTTACAATTGAGGTTGAAAGATCAATGAGAGTTCTTGATGGAGCTGTTGCAGTATTTTGTTCTGTTGGTGGAGTTCAACCTCAATCTGAGACAGTTTGGCGCCAAGCTAATAAGTATGGTGTTCCAAGAATTGTATTTGTAAATAAAATGGATAGAATTGGTGCAGACTTTTATGAAGTTGAGCGCCAGATTAGAGAGAGATTAAATGCAAATCCAGTTCCAATTCAAATCCCAATTGGTGCTGAGGATAATTTTCAAGGTGTAGTAGATTTAATAAAAATGAAAGCTATTATTTGGGATGATGATCAATCTCTAATGGGTCAAAAGTTTGAAGTTACTGAAATTCCAGAAGATTTAAAAGAGAAAGCTGAAGAGTATAGAGAGAAGTTAATTGAGGCAGTTGCTGAAACTGATGAAGAACTTCTTGAAAAGTATATGGAAGGTGAAGAGTTAACAGAAGAAGAGATTAAAAAAGCTCTTAAAAAAGGAACTATTAATCTTGAACTTGTTCCAATGACTTGTGGAAGTGCTTTTAAAAATAAAGGGGTTCAAACACTTCTTGATGCAATTATTGACTTTTTACCATCTCCAACAGAGGTTCCTCCAATTAGGGGAGAGTATGAAGATGGAACAGAGACTTTTGTAGAGTCAACTGATGATGGACCACTTGCAGCTCTTGCTTTTAAAATTATGACAGACCCATTTGTTGGGCAATTGACTTTTGTAAGAATTTATAGAGGTATTTTAAAGAGCAGTTCATATGTTTTAAATACAAATAAAAAGAAGAAAGAGAGAGTTGGTCGTCTTCTTAGAATGCATGCTAATAAAAGAGAAGAGATTAGTGATTTGAGCGCAGGAGAAATTGGAGCTGTTGTTGGACTTAAATATACATTAACTGGAGATACTCTTGCTGATGAGAAAGATCCAGTAATTTTAGAGAAGATGGAGTTTCCAGATCCTGTAATCTCTGTTGCAGTTGAACCAAAAACTAAAGCAGATCAAGAAAAAATGAGCGTAGCTCTTCAAAAACTTGCACAAGAGGACCCATCTTTTAGAGTAAGTACTGATGAAGAGAGTGGTCAGACAATTATTTCTGGAATGGGTGAGCTTCACCTTGAAATTATTGTAGATAGATTAAAAAGAGAGTTTAAAGTTGAGGCTGATGTAGGTGCACCTCAAGTTGCATATAGAGAGACAATTAAACAAAGTGTTAATCAAGAGCATAAATATGCAAAACAAACAGGTGGACGTGGACAATATGGACATGTATTTATTAAGTTAGAGCCACTTGAGAGAGGTGGTGGATATGAATTTATTGATGAGATTAAGGGTGGAGTAATTCCAAAAGAGTATATTCCAGCTGTTGATAAGGGTATTCAAGAGGCTATGCAAAGAGGAATTTTAGCTGGTTACCCAGTAGTTGATGTAAAAGTTACTCTATATGATGGAAGCTACCATGAGGTAGACTCAAGTGAAATGGCATTTAAACTTGCTGGATCTATGGCTTTTAGAGAGGGTGCTCAAAAGGCAAATCCTGTATTACTTGAGCCAATTATGAAAGTAGAAGTTGAGGTTCCAGAAGAGTATATGGGAGATGTAATTGGAGATATCTCTAAAAGAAGAGGTCAAGTAAATGGAATGGGTGATAGAGCAGGAAATAAAGTGGTAGATGCTTTTGTTCCTCTTGCAGAGATGTTTGGATATTCAACTGACCTAAGATCTATGACACAAGGAAGAGCTACATATACTATGGAATTTGATCATTATGAAGAGGTTCCATCAAATGTAGCAGAGGAGATAATTGCAAAAAGAAATGGCTAATTCCCTTTTTGGGAATAGCCTTTTAATGAATAAGTAGATGTGGCAAAGATCAAATTAAAAAAGAATCGCTCCTTATTAGAAGAGTTAGGTGTTAAATACTTCAAAAGATTAGATACAAAAAATAGAGCAACAAAAGAGATTGTCTTAGATGATATACCTTCTGATAGAGTTTTAGAGGCTATTTCTAAAGTTATTGTAAAAAATGCTACTATAATTGCCTTTTTAATTGGAGCAATTGTTACTATTCCTTTAGTAATTTTTGAGCTTTTATATTATGATAAGTTTGATTTTTTTAGTTATATCTTCTATTATGGTATATTTGCTTTTATCTCTTTAGTAATTGAGTTGACTCTTCTATATTGGCTTACATTAGATTCTATATATGCTCTTTTGCATCTTATAGGTAAATATCCATTAGATGAGAAAGATTTGCCTCAAGTTTATGAGATAGATAGAATATTAATTAGAGCAGCTTTAGAGTTAGAAGAGCCTATTTTGGAGTTTATGGGGCTTGATCCAAGAAAGAGTATTTCAAAATCAAGACTTATTTTTGCTGCTTTAATTTATAAGCTAAAGGTTATTTTATCTACTTTTATTATAAAAAAGATATTAAAAGCTCTCCTTCCTCGTATTGGCGCAAGAAGTATTTTAATTCCTTGGGTTGGCGTTTTTGTAGTTGCTTTTTGGGATGCTTATGTAATTAATAGATCTATAAAAGATGCTAAATTAAGACTTTTTGGATATTACTTTTCAAAATATTTGGTTGATAATATTTTATTAAAAAAGATCAAAGATAAAAAGTTTGCTTTAGATATTGAGGGAGCTATTAGGGCAATTGGAGTGATTATGGTATTATCTAAAAGTAATCATCCAAATAATTTAATTTTATTAGTTAGGTTATCGAATTATTTAGATAAAGAGTTAAATGAGCCAGATAGTTTAGATCTGCTTTTAGAGTATATGGAAAAGTTATCGCCTCAAGAGAGAAGATATTTAAAGGTTCTTGCTACTATTGCTGCAATATTTGATGGGAAGGTTACAAAAGAGGAGTTAGAGGCTCTAAAAAAGATCTATAAAGATGAAGAAAAATACTATTTAGATCTTTTAAAAAAGATGCAAAATCTCCTTAAAAAGGGTCATATTCATCAATTAGCCCACATTGTATCGAAAGAATTTAACCACTATTAAAGACTATTAGCTCTTTATTGTCCCTTTGAGTAAACTTTTGTAATAAAAATTAAAAAAAATCTATAATTTACAATAAATTGATAATTGCTATCTTAAAATTATAGGAGGAAATTAAAAAAGGATAAGAGATGGGGGATTTTATTAAATTTTTTGATGAGATTTCAATGGATGATGTGGAAGAGGTGGGAGGTAAAAATGCCTCTTTAGGAGAGCTATATAATAATTTGAGTCAATATGGGATTAATGTTCCTTATGGTTTTGGGGTAAGTGCTTCAGCTTATAGATATTTTTTAGAGAAAAATGGTCTTGATAAGAGTTTAGAAGAGCTATTTAGACATTTTGATCCATCAGATATTAATGAGTTAAAAAGAGTTGGTAAAAGAGCAAGAAGTTTAATTTTAAAAAGTGATATACCAAAAGATTTAGAAGAAGAGATTTTAAAGGGATATAAAAGATTAAAAGAGTTCTATAATGATGATGAGCTCTCTTTAGCAATTAGAAGTTCAGCTACTGCTGAGGATAGTCCAACTGCTTCTTTTGCGGGACAAAATGAGACATATTTAAATATAAAAGGAGATAAAAATCTTCTTTGGGCATATAAGATGTGTTTAGCTTCAAACTTTACAGATAGAAGTATTAGCTATAAATATACAAAAAATTTTGATCCTCTAAAGGTCTATTTATCTGTTGTTGTTATGAAGATGGTTAGAAGTGATAAAGGAAGTAGTGGAGTTTTATTTACAATTGATACAGAGAGTGGATTTAAAGATGTGCTTTTTGTAAATTCTGCATGGGGTCTTGGTGAGAATATTGTGCAAGGAACAATTGAGCCAGATACTTTTTATGTCCATAAGCCAAATTTAAAAAGAGGGTTTGAGGCGGTATTAAAGAGGAAACTTGGTGCTAAAGAAAAAATGATGATTTTTAGTGAAAAGTTAGAGAGTGCAAATTTAGCAGAGCAATTTACTAAGAATATAAAGACTCCAATTGATAAGAAGATGAGATTTTCAATTAGTGATAAAGATGTATTAAAGCTGGCAAAGTGGGCAATTAAAATTGAAGAGCATTATAGCAATAAAAGAGGTACATATACTCCTATGGATATTGAGTGGGCAAAGGATGGAATTAATGAAGAGCTATATATAGTGCAAGCTCGTCCAGAGACTGTCCATTCTCAAGAAAAAGTTAGTGAATTTGAGATATATAAATTAAAAGAGATTGGAAAGACTCTTTTAGTGGGAAATGCGGTAGGAGAGAAGATTGGAAGTGGTAAAGTAACTATTATGAGCTCTATGAGTGATAGTGAGAAATTTAATGAGGGAGATATTTTAGTTGCTCCTACTACCTCTCCTGATTGGGAACCTATTATGAAAAAGGCAAGTGCTATTGTTACAGAGACAGGTGGTAGAACTTGCCATGCTGCAATTGTTAGTAGAGAGCTTGGAAAACCAGCTGTAGTTGGAGCTAAAAATGCAACTAAAATTTTAAAAGATAATATGGAAGTTACTGTTAGTTGTAGCCAAGGAGAGGTTGGAAAGGTATATGAGGGGATTTTAGATTATGAGATAGAAAGAGTGGATATTAGTAAGATTCCAAGACCAAAGACAAAAATTATGATGAATCTTGGAAATCCAGAACTTGCTTTTTCATTGGCAAAATTGCCAGTTGATGGAATTGGACTTGCAAGAATGGAGTTTATTATTACCAATTTTATAAAAGCCCATCCAATGGCTATAAAACATCCAGAGCTTTTGAGTGATTCAGAAAGAGCTTTAATTGATGAGTTAAGTTTTCCTTTTGATGGTGATGCAACAGAGTTTTTTATTAAAACACTAAGTGAGGGGGTAGCTACAATTGCAAGTAGTGTCTATCCTAAAAAATGTATTGTAAGAATGAGTGATTTTAAATCAAATGAGTATGCCAATTTGTTAGGTGGAAGACATTTTGAGCCAATAGAAGAGAATCCTATGATAGGTTTTAGAGGAGCTGCAAGATATACCCATCCAAAGTATAAAGAGGGATTTGAGCTTGAGTGTAAGGGGATGAAAAGGGCAATTTATGATATGGGGTTTGATAATATAGTTATAATGATACCATTTTGTAGAAGAATTGATGAAGCTAAAAGAGTTAAGAGAGCTTTAGAGGAAAATGGTTTAGGTGATGTTGAGACAATTATGATGTGTGAGGTGCCAAATAATGTTATTTTAATAGATAAATTTTTAGAGGTTTATGATGGAATTAGTATTGGAACTAATGATCTAACTCAGCTTACTTTAGGAGTAGATAGAGATAGTGAAATTGTTGCTTTTGATTATGATGAGAGAGATGAAGGTGTAAAAACAATGGTTAAAATGGCAGTTGAAGGAGCTAAAAGAAATAATAAATATTCTGGTCTTTGTGGACAGGCTCCAAGTGATCATTTAGAGTTTGCTAAATTTTTAGTAGATATTGGAATAGAGAGTATGAGTTTAAATCCAGATAGTGTATTAAAGGTTATAAAAGAGGTATCTAATATTGAATCTAATTTAGATGTGAATAAAAAACTCTAAGAGATTCTTTTGAAATAATCAAAGTTTATTAGATAAAAAGATCTCCTTGCGGGGATCTTTTATTGCTTTTTATATCTTCTATTTATTAAATGCTACCTAAGATACACTCTTTTTTTATAAAAATGATTTATAATATAAATAAAAAAGGATTATTGATGGCTCAATTAAAGAGGGTAGTGATTATTGGAGGAGGTTTTGGTGGTTTAATGGCTCTAAAGGATCTTAGTGAATATAATTACCATTTTGAGATTACTTTAATAGATAAGAATGATTATGCAATATTAAAACCTAAACTTACTTCCATTGTAGCGGGAAAAGAGGTGGAGAATATTAAAGTATTAATACCACCAATTTTAAGGGAGTATGAGGCAATATGGGAAGAAGATGAGGTTGATAGAATAGTTCCAAATGAAAATAGAGTATATACAAAAGGTGGTGGAGTTTTTAATTATGACTATTTAATTATATCAAGTGGTATAGAATTTGATTATGGAGAGTATGTAGATAGTGATTTTTATGATTTTACCTCTTTAGAGAGTGCAACTCTTCTAAAAAATGAAATAGATTCATTTAATGGAAAAAATATTAATATATTTATTATGAGAGACTCTTTTTATGATGGAGCAGCAGTTGAGGCGGCATTTTTAATTAAAGAAAAATTAGAAGATGATAAAAAAGATATAAAGATAAGTTTAATTACTCAAGATAATTTACTATTTCCTCAAATTGGAGAAGAGAGTAGGAACTTTTTAATAGATAAATTAAAAGAGAAAGATATTGAAATTAAGCATCTTTTGGATATAAGAGGTGAAGAGGGATTAAAAATTATTTTACCATCTTTTAAAATGCCCTCTTTTATAGAGAAATCTAATTTGAAAACAGATAAAAATGGAGTTGTTGTAGATGATTTTATGAGAGTAGAAGGATTAGATAATATCTTTGTAATTGGAGATTTAAGTAACTTATCAGTTCCTAAAATTGGACATAATGCTTTTAAAAGTGCAAAAGTGGCAGTAGGGGCAATATTAGAAAAAGAAAAAATTGAGAATAAAAAAGAGAGTTTTGAAAAAGATATATTATCAATTATTGAAGTAGACAATCTTAAAGCTATATTGATCTACTCTAATAGATATTTTGGCGGGGATATTGATTTTGCCATAGAGTCTATTTTAGCAAAAGAGTTAAAAATTGTATTTAAAAACTCTCTATATTTTTCTTTAGGAGAATTGCCTGCTAAACTTGATGAGGGGATTAAAAAGCTAATAGAGAAATATTTTGTAAAATAGTCCATTTGGGCTATTTTACAAGTAGATATTTTAAAACTTCATCTTTCAAAATACCACTTAATGATGGCAAAAGCATAGCACCGATTTTTCTATCCCCATATACAAACGTCTTTTTTTGAAAAAATAGCTTTACGTTTAAATATGCCATAAAACTATCAAGTCTATCGTCATTAGTGATATCTTTTTTGATAAATTCATATTCTTTTATAGAATCAAGCTCAAATAGAGCC
>JAADEA010000078.1 GCA_013153675.1 Campylobacterota bacterium | reverse complement strand
TGAGAGTGATGAGTATAAAAAAAGAAAAGAAGAATTTTTAAAGCAATTTGATAGAGATTTAAAATTAAGGGATAAAAAAGAGCTTATTGAAGAATTTATAAACAATAATCTTAAACAGGTCAGCAAAGAAAATATAAAAGAAGAGTTTGACAGATTCTGGGACGAAAAAAAAGAAGAAAAACTAAAAACAATGGCAGAAGATATAAATGCAGATTTTGATAAGTTAAAAGAATTTATTAAAGAATACGAGTTTAGCGGCAAATTTCCTAAAAATGATGAGATAATAAAAGCACTTAACTATAAACCAAGACTACTTCAAAGAAATAAAATAGCTAAACAAGTGAAAGCTCAGATTATTAAATTTATTGAGATGTTTGAGTGATAATTTATAAATTGATTTTATCTATTAAAGTGGAGCGGGAAACGGGACTCGAACCCGCGACCCTCAGCTTGGAAGGCTGATGCTCTAGCCAACTGAGCTATTCCCGCAAAAGAAGTGGTACCTCGGGCCGGAGTCGAACCGGCACGGGTTTTACCCCACTGGATTTTGAATCCAGCGCGTCTGCCAATTCCGCCACCGAGGCATTTAAAATATGTGGTTGAAATTGTAGAGTCTTAATCCTTAAAGTTTGGTAAATCTCTACAATCTCTCCCACTCACCCCAACTTTTAAAAGTGCCAATCTAAAATATATGCCAAAAATAAATTTCAAACTCCCCACAACTATTAATCTTCCTCAAGTGCCTTTTGAATTTCATCTTTTAATTTTTTGCCTGGTTTAAATCTAATACTATACTTTTCTTCAATTTTTACCTTCTTAGTAGTTCCTGGAATATAAACCTCTCTTGAATTCTTCTTAACTGGATGAAAAGAACCAAACCCTAAAAATGAAACAGCTTCTTTGTTTTTAAGGGCATCTGTGATAGTATCAAGTAATGCATTTATAACCATTTCAGTCTCTTTTTTAGGAATTCCTGTTTTTTGTGCTACCTCTTCTATTAGAATTGATTTTTTCATCTTTTTCTCCTTCAAATTTTCATCTTTCACAATAAAATAATAACAATTTGACAAATAGATTCTAATAAATATAACAAAATGCCATAAAATGAGATTTTTAAATTTGCTATTTTCATTAATATAATTAACGATATTTAATATGTTATAATATGGCAATTTTTTTAGGAGGAATCTGCTTGAAATCTCTTTTTGTAATAGTTGCTTTTATATTTTTGTATATACTCTTTTCCACAATATTCAAAGATCACAATATAGTAGGAAAAATAGGAGAGGTAATAGGAAAAGGGAACATAAAGCTTTTTGGTTATTTTGGATATATTGACACAATTATCCTTTTAGTAGCATCATATTTTATGATAGTCAAAAGAAAAATTAGAGATTTTAACTTTTTAATTGGATGGATAATATTAATTTTAGCTATATTTATCTTTCAAGGAATTTTGCTATATCCACAATCTGGAAATATCTCTAATTTAATATATAGCTCTTTACTTCCATATATTGGAAAAATGGGAGTTTGGCTCCTATTTTTTATGTCTTTTTTAATAGCTATAATCTTAATATTTCCAGATGGCTATTTTAAAGAGATACTCTCAAATTTAAAAGATCAAAAAATTCTACCCAAAAGAGAAAAAAAGCTACCTCCATTAAGAGATATAAAACTTCAGCCACAAAAAACCACCCAAAAAGAGATCAAAAAAGATAAAAAGCAACAAAAAACTACCACTAAATCCACTAATAAATCAAAAAAATCAAAAGAGGAGAAAAAAGAGTCATCTCAAACAGACTCAATCTCAAATATTAAAATAGTAGATGAGTTAGAAGAGAATAAAAAACTTTTAGAAGAGATAGAAATTGGAAAAGTAGAAGAACCATCAAATTTTAAATTGCCCAAAATAGAGTTTTTACAAAAACCACCTAAAAGCTCTACAAAAGTTAACGAAGCTCAAATTGACAAAAAGATAAAAGAGCTTTTAGATAAATTAAAACTATTTAAAATAGAAGGCGATGTAGTTAGAACTTACAGTGGTCCATTAGTAACCACATTTGAGTTTAAGCCAGCTCCTCATGTAAAAGTATCAAAAATATTAGGGCTTCAAGATGATTTAGCAATGGCTCTAAGGGCAGAAACTATTAGAATTCAAGCCCCAATTCCAGGAAAAGATGTAATTGGAATAGAAATACCAAATGAGGAGTTTCAAACAATCTATTTAAGAGAGATTTTAGAGAGCAAACTATTTAAAAACTCAAAATCTCCACTTACAATAGCCCTTGGTAAAGATATAGTAGGAAACCCTTTTATTACAGATATAAAGAAATTGCCACACCTACTTATAGCAGGAACAACAGGTAGTGGAAAATCAGTAGGAATTAATGCTATGCTTCTATCACTTTTATATAGAAATGATCCTGATAGCTTAAAATTGATGTTAATAGATCCCAAAAGGCTTGAATTTTCTATCTATAATGATATCCCTCATCTAATTACCCCTGTAATTGTAGAGCCTAAAAAAGCAGTTATTGCTCTATCAAATTTAGTAAAAGAGATGGATAGAAGATATCAACTTATGGCTTCAATGAAGGTTAAAAATATTGATGGATATAACCAAAAGGCAAAAAGTAATAATTTAGAAAAAATGCCATATATAGTGGCAGTTATAGATGAATTAGCAGACTTAATGATGACTGCTGGAAAAGAGGTAGAATTTTCTATTGCAAGACTTGCACAAATGGCAAGAGCAGCAGGAATCCATCTAATTGTAGCTACCCAACGCCCAAGTGTAGATGTAGTAACAGGACTTATTAAAGCAAATTTTCCAGCAAGACTTAGTTATAAAGTAGGACAAAAGATTGATTCTAAAGTAATTTTAGATACCTTTGGTGCAGAATCTCTTCTTGGAAGAGGAGATGCACTATTTACTCCTCCTGGATTAAGTGGTCTTGTTAGAATCCACGCACCTTGGAATAGTGAAGAGGAGATTGAAAAGGTAGTAGAGTTTATAAAAGCTCAAAGAGAGCCAGAGTATGATCAAAATTATCTAAAAAGTGATAGCGACTCAAGTGAAGTAGGAGATATTAGCCAAGAATTAGATCCTCTATTTGAAGAAGCAAAAGAGATAGTACTAAAAGAGAGAAAAAGTTCTATATCATACCTTCAAAGAAGGCTCCAAATAGGATATAATAGATCTGCTAACATTGTAGAACAGTTGGAGAAAATGGGAATATTATCTCCACCAAATAGCAAAGGGCAAAGAGAAATATTACAATAAGGAGAAATGATGGCTTATTTTAGCAATGCAAAAAAAGGAGAGAAGGTTTATGGTTTAGTATTTGGAAAAGGAAAAATTGTAGAAGTATATCCAAATAGCCACTATACCATTATGGTAGAATTTGACAATGGATATCAAGTTCCATATACAGAAGATGGTGTGCCTGGATGGGGAAACTTTAAAAAACAGACTCTATTTTATAGAGATGATATTGATTTAAGCAAAGAGGACTTTTCTCCAATTGATAAAATATTATCTCCAAGAAAAATTATAAAATTAAGAGAAGAGAATAAACTACAAGTAAGACTCCCATCTGGTATTTGGAAAAATGCAAATAAAGCAGATAGCTCTTATGTAGAAGAGCTATTAGAAAATGAACAATACCATCTCTTTAGAAAAAAACCAAAAGATAAAAAGAAGAAAAAGAAAAAAGAGAAGAAAAAGTAACCCTTCTTCTCTTTATTTGTAACTTTTAGCAACAAATTAGATTCTTTATATTCTATAAATTCTATTTATAAGATTAATTATACCCTTTTTAATTTACCATCTGTTACGAAAATAATCTTTTAAGAGGGAGAAAGAGATGTCATTAATTCAAGAGTATAGAGAGCATACACAAGAGAGAGCAAAACTTGGTATTCCTCCACTACCACTTACTGCTAAACAAGCAGCTGAACTTGTAGAGCTTTTAAAGAAAGTTCCATTAATTGAAGAAGAGTATTTAATGGATCTATTTTTAAACCATATAAACCCTGGGGTTGATGAAGCAGCATATGTAAAAGCAGCATTTTTAAATGATATTGTACAAGGAAAAGCAAGTTCTCCTGCAATATCTAAAAAAAGAGCCGTTGAAATACTTGGAACAATGCTTGGAGGATATAATGTTAAGCCTCTAATTGATGCACTATCTCATGAAGATGAAGAGATTGCACAAGAAGCAGCAAACCAATTAAAAAATATTTTACTTGTATATGATGCATTTCACGATGTAGAAGAGCTTGCAAAAAATGGAAATAAATATGCCAAAGAGGTGCTTGAGTCTTGGGCAAATGCTGAGTGGTTTACTTCCAAAAAACCTCTACCAGAATCTATTAAAGCAATAGTATTTAAAGTACCAGGAGAGACAAATACAGATGATCTTTCACCAGCAAGTGAAGCTTTTACAAGAAGTGATATTCCACTTCATGCACTTAGTATGTTAAAAGCAAAAATGCCAGATGCAATTGAAAAGATTAATGAACTTAAAAAAAGTGGTCTTCCAGTAGCATTTGTAGGTGATGTTGTAGGAACTGGAAGTAGTAGAAAATCTGCAGCAAATAGCGTAATTTGGCATATTGGAGAAGAGATTCCTTATGTTCCAAATAAAAAAAGAGGTGGTATTGTAATTGGGGGTGTTATTGCGCCTATTTTCTTTAATACTTGTGAAGATGCAGGAGCCCTTCCAATTGAAGCACCAGTTGATAAGCTTGAAATGGGAGATATTATTGAAATTAGACCATATGAAGGAAAAATCCTTAAAAATGGTGAAGTTGTAAGTGAATTTAAATTAAAACCAAATACTCTTCCAGATGAAGTAAGAGCAGGAGGAAGAGTTCCTCTAATTATTGGTAAAAATCTAACTAAAAAAGCAAGAGAATCTCTTGGTATGGAAGAGGAGAATATCTTTATTAGACCTGAACAACCAGCTGAAAAAGAGGGCGTTGGATATACTCTTGCTCAAAAAATTATTGGACGTGCATGTGGAATGGAAGGTGTTAGACCTGGTATGTATGTTGAGCCTACATGTGCTACAGTTGGAAGCCAAGATACAACAGGTGCAATGACAAGAGATGAGATTAAAGAGCTTGCAGCACTTGGATTTAACGCCGATCTTGTAATGCAAAGCTTCTGTCATACTGCCGCATATCCAAAACCAGCTGATATAAAACTTCACCACACACTTCCAGAGTTTATTACAAGTAGAGGAGGAGTATCACTAAGACCTGGAGATGGAGTAATTCACTCTTGGTTAAATAGAATGTTACTTCCAGATACACTTGGAACTGGAGGAGATTCTCATACAAGATTCCCTATTGGTATTAGTTTTCCTGCTGGAAGTGGACTTGTAGCATTTGCAGCAGTAACAGGAAGTATGCCTTTAAATGTACCTGAATCTGTGCTTGTTAGATTTAAAGGAGAAATTCAACCAGGAATTACTCTAAGAGATCTTGTAAATGCTATTCCATATTTTGCTATTAAACAAGGACTTTTAACAGTTGAGAAGAAAAATAAGAAAAATATCTTTAATGGTAGAATTTTAGAGATTGAAGGCGATATTATTAGAAATCTTACAGTTGAACAAGCATTTGAGCTTGCTGATGCAAGTGCTGAGAGAAGTGCGGCTGCTTGTACTGTTGATGTAAGTGAAGAGCAAGTTGCAGAGTTTTTAAAATCAAATATTAAAATGCTTGAAGCTATGATTGATGCTGGATATGAAGATAAAAGAACTATTCAAAGAAGAATTGATAAAATGAAAGAGTGGTTAGAAAATCCAACACTCCTTAGAAGAGATGAAAATGCAGAATATGCAGCAGTAATTGAGATAGATTTAAATGAGATCACTGAGCCAATTGTAGCATGTCCAAATGATCCAGATGATGTTGCTACAATTTCTGAAGTATTAGCTGATCCAAATAGACCTCACAATATTGATGAAGTATTCCTTGGAAGCTGTATGACAAATATTGGTCATTATAGAGCAGCAGGAGAGATATTAGCAGGAGAAGGACAAGTACCTGTAAGACTTTGGATTGCACCTCCTACAAAAATGGATAAAGAGCAACTAACAGAAGAGGGATATTATGCTATTTTTGGACAAGCAGGAGCAAGAATAGAGATTCCTGGATGTAGTTTATGTATGGGTAACCAAGCAAGAGTTGCAGATAATGCTAATGTATTTTCAACCTCTACAAGAAACTTTGATAATAGAATGGGTAAAGGTGCAAAAGTTTATCTTGGAAGCGCAGAGCTTGCAGCAGTAACAGCTCTTCTTGGTAGAATTCCTACAAAAGAAGAGTATCTCGAAATCGTTGAGAAAAAACTTGCTGGTAAAGAAGATAAAGTATATAGCTATCTATACTTCCATAATCTTCCAGAAGATTATGTTCAAAAGACTCTAAGCCTTACTCTTCAATAGATACACAGAAGGCATTTTTGCCTTCTTTATTATAAACTTAGATTTTATTATCTAACATCTCAAAAATATGTCTATCAATTTCTTCTATTGTCTCTACTATCTCATTATAGACTTCTTCAACACTTTTATCTTTTATATCTTCATTAGTAATCTCTTTTATAGTAGTATATTTCTTATGAAGTCTGTTAGCAATTTTTTTACATAGAGCTTCTAATTTA
>JAADEA010000028.1 GCA_013153675.1 Campylobacterota bacterium | reverse complement strand
TTTATTATCTCCTATTTCTAAAGTAAAAATTTGAGAAGATATCTCTTTTTTAAAGATCTTTTTAACTGCTTTTCTTCTTTTATTAAGTTTTCTTTTTAACTTTTCTAAATTTTGATTAATATACTCTATATTAATTAGAGCAAGTGCTATATCAAATATAGAGGGAGCAGTAGAATAGATAATTGGCTTAGATCTATTAATTAAAAAATCTCTTATAACTTTAGAAGATAGTATATATGCTCCATAACTTCCATAAGCTTTTCCAAGAGTTCCTATCTTTATAAAATTATCGCTAATATCTATATTATAATAATCCAATATTCCAAGAAGTCTATCCCCAATAACGCCATTACTATGAGCTTCATCAATTAATAGATAAAAACCTCTCTCTTTTGCCAGCTCAAAAAACTCCCTTTTTGCAAGCTCCCCACTCATAGAGTATACACCCTCAATTGCTACTACAACTCTTTTAGCATCTATTTTTGATAATTTATCCTTTAAATCTTCTACTGAATTATGTTTAAAAAGAGAAAATCTCTTATCTAACATTTTTGTAGCAACCATCCCACTTGCATGATACTCTTCATCTATTAATAAAAAATCATCTCTTCTAATTAGAGCCTCTATTACTCCACAATTTGCTAAAAATCCACTTCCAACTACAATTGCCGATTCAAAATTATTTAATTTTGCAACTTTTTCCTCAAATTCTTGATGAACTTGATGATACCCATTAATAAGTTGGCTTGCCTTTGGAGCAAAATAGCTATAACCTTTAATATATTTATATGTTTTTTTTAAAGAAGACTTTTTTGAAGCTAAATTTAAATAGTCATTTGAAGCTAAATCTTTAATCTCATCATCATATATAAAGCGCTCTCTAAATAGATTTGCCTCTTTTAAAATATCAATCTCTCTTTTGTAGCTCACTATCAAACTCCAACCAAACTAAGAGCTTCTCTAACGTTAATCCCATTGCACAACTCTCTAATCCATTAACTCTTTTTATATACTTTTTACAAAACCCCTCAACCATACATCCACCAGCTTTTCCCTCCCACTCTTTGCTATTTAAATATCTATTTAAATCTTCCTTATCAAAAGGAGCAAATTGATAATAGGTAGCAGAGGTATCACAAAAATATAGATTTTTTGATTCATAATGGATAGATGTAACTATTGAAATTTCTGACCCACTCTGTTGTAAAAGTAGCTCTCTTGCTTCATTAATATCTTTTGGTTTTTTTAAAATTTTCCCACCTTTTACTACCACACTATCTGCAGTTAATATTGGAATATTTAGTCCAAATTTCTCCTTTGCTAAAAGAAGTTTTCCTTTTGCCACATAATAGACATACCCTCTTGGAGTATCAGCCTTTATACTCTCTTCATTAAAATCAACTGGAGTTTGAATAAATTCTACTTTTGCCTCTTTTAACATTTTAGCTCTTGTTAAAGAGCCAGAAGCAAGCCTAATTACCATCCCTAATACCCCTAAAATCCTCTAATTAATATACCAATAAAGATAGCTACCATTCCTAATAAAATATTAATTGGTAACATAATTTTTGGAATAGGAGCCATAGTTGCCTTTAAATCTTCTATCTTTTCTTCTTTAAAATATCTTTTTGCCCTAAATAGTTTAAATACCATAAAAGTATAATTTATAGCCATAATAGTCCAAATTGCCTCTTTTACTATAAATAGCAACTTTTTTGAACCATGATGACCATCAAGAGCAATTGCCATAATTAATCCAGTAACTATTATAATTAAAATAGATGGCAAAACAAGGGCAAAAAGCCTTTTACTTACCTCTAAAATAGCATTTAACCTTACTTTTTCATCTTCAATCTTATGTAAAGTGGGATGAACTGCCATCTTAATTGCAATCATTCCTCCAATCCAAATTACAGCCCCTATTATATGCAAAAATAAAATTAAAGAAGAGTAATTTGCAAATATAGCACTCATTACTCTTTTCCTTTTATAATATTTTCAACCCACTCTTTTGCTCTTTTTATTGCCTCTGATACTTTAGAGATATCTTTTCCTCCTGCTTGAGCAAAATCACTTCTACCTCCCCCACCTCCTTTAATAATAGGAGCTATCTCTTTAATCCAACTACTTGCATCAACACCACTATTTTTACTTCCAGCAGCTAATGTTACTTTATTATCATCTTTTTTAAACAACATTACTGCTACTTTTTCATATCTATTTTTAATATCATCTATAATCTTTTTGATATCTCCGCCCTTAATCTCATCTACAATAACTTTTACTCCATCAATCTCTATTAAATTTAACTCTTTAGATGAGCTACTAAGAGCACTATCTAACTCTTTTTTTACCTTTTTTAACTCATCTTTTAATTTCTTAATACCAAGAAGTAAATCTTTACTCTTTAAAACCTCTAATGCCTCTTCCTTCTCTTCTTGATCTTTTTTTATCAACTTATAAGCTTCTCTTGAACATACAGCCTCAATTCTTCTAACTCCACTACTTACCCCACTCTCTTTTGTAATTAAAAAAAGAGAAATCTCTGAGCTATTTTTTACATGAGTTCCCCCACAAAGCTCAATTGAGGCTCCCTCAAACTCCACTACTCTAACCCTATTTTTATACTTTTCACCAAATAGAGCAATTGCTCCTTTCTTTTTTGCCTCCTCTAAATCCATCTCCTCTACTTTTGCATCAATAGCCCTAAAGATAACCTCATTTACCCATCTCTCTACCTTTTTTAGCTCCTCTTTTGTTAAAGGTTTTGGATGAGTAAAATCAAATCTAAGTCTATTTGCCTCTACTAATGAACCAGCTTGAGTAATATGATCTCCTAATATATCTCTTAATGCAGCATGTAAAAGATGGGTAGCACTATGGTGTTTTGCAATCTCTGCTCTTGATGGATCTACTTTTGCTAAAACTCTATCTCCCACTTTTAAAACCTCTCCTTGAGTATCAATAAAAGAGAGATTTAAATTATTAAACTTTTTAGTATCTAATACTTTAATATTTAATCCACCATTTTCAACAATAAGTTCTCCCTTATCCCCAACTTGCCCACCACTTTCTGCATAAAAAGGGGTTTTATCAAGCATAACCCATCCAAATCCCTCTATCTTATCTTTTATTTTAAACTCTTCATCTAAAAGGGCTAATACTTTACTATTGCTTTGAGTATCTTCATACCCGACAAACTCATTTTCACCAAATTTCTCTTCTAAAATTTTAAAATCTCCATCAATTGCCTTATCTCCGCTCCCTTTCCATGCCGCTCTTGATTTTTCTTTTTGTCTTTTCATCATCTCTTCAAATCCTCTAATATCCAACTCAATTCCCTTTTCTCTTAACATATCTTGAGTTAGATCTAAAGGAAATCCATAAGTATCATATAATTTAAATGCTACCTCTCCGCTAAATATATCTTTTGTTCTTTTTAACTCCTCATTAAAAAGTTTTATTCCATTTTCAATAGTTTCAAAAAATCTCTCTTCTTCTACTTTCATACTACTTTTTATAGACTCTTTTTGTTTTTTAAGATAATCATAATGATCACCCATAATATCCACTAATGTATCTACAAGTTTATAAATAAAAGGCTCTCTCATTCCAAGCAAATATCCATGTCTTATAGCTCTTCTTAAAATTCTCCTTAATACATATCCTCTTCCCTCTTTATCAAAAGAGACACCTTGTGCAAGTAAAAATGAAGTAGATCTTAAATGGTCTGCAATTACTCTAAAGCTTGCAATATTTTTATCATTTGGCTCAAAACCAACTACTTCAGATATCTTTTTAATAATAGGCATAAATAAAGAGCTATCATAATTATTATATACTCCCTCTTTTATAGCAGTAATTCTCTCAAGCCCCATTCCAGTATCAATGCTTGGTTTTGGAAGAGGATGAAGATTACCCTCTTCATCTCTTTCATACTGCATAAATACTAAATTCCAAATCTCTAAAAATCTATCTCCATCTCCACCTAAATAATCTTCTGGAGAATTAAAATGCTCCTCTCCTTGATCATAAAATATTTCACTACAAGGACCACAAGGTCCAGTATCTCCCATTTGCCAAAAATTATCTTTATCTCCAAATCTTTTGATCCTACTCTCATCAATATATTTTTTCCATATCTCAAAAGCCTCATCATCCTTTTCATGAACCGTTACCCACAATCTATCTTTTGGTAAATTTAGATAATCTTTAGAGGTTACAAATTCCCAAGCATATTTAATAGCATCCTCTTTAAAATAGTCTCCAAAACTAAAGTTTCCAAGCATCTCAAAAAAGGTATGATGCCTTGCAGTATATCCCACATTATCCAAATCGTTATGTTTTCCTCCAGCTCTAATACATGTTTGGCTTGATGTGGCTCTTGGAGGATTTGGAATTGGGGCTTTTCCTGTAAAGATATTTTTAAATTGCACCATTCCAGCATTTGTAAATAACAAAGTAGGATCATCTGGTACTAATGGAGAACTTGGATATATTTTATGCCCCTTAGAGCTAAAATAGTCCAAAAATAGCTTTCTAATGTCCATATAAAGCCTTTTTTAATTTTTTGAAAAAATCCATATAATTTTATCTAAATAAATAGATTTTTCTCTAATGAGAGTAGCTTAAAATCAGCTCTGCTATATCTTTTGCTCCATTTTTATCCACTATTTTCATTAAAGAGCTACTAATAAGAGTATGATCCTTCTCTATAATCTTTAATATTTCATTAATATCTATCTCACCTTCTCTAAAGAGCCATGCTAAATTGTTCTCTACTAAAAAAAGAGCATTATAGTATTGATGATCTCCAGCAGCATATGGATATGGTATAAATATGGTAGGAAGAGCATTTGCAACCAACTCCCACAACGTAGATGCACCAGCTCTTGCTATGGCAAAATCAGCCTTTGACATAATATATGCTATATCATCTCTAAAGCCAAAAACCTCTGCTTCAATTCCCATTTTTTTATACTCTTTTTTAACATATTCAATATTTCTCTCTCCTGCTTGATGAAAAATAGAAATTCCTCTCTCTTTTAAAATAGGAGCTAACTCAAGTGCAATTTTATTTATAGCAACAGCACCTTGAGATCCTCCTAAAAATAAGATATTGTCTACCCTCTTCCTTACTCTTGCTAAATCAAAAAATATAGAATCAACAGGATATGATTTAATCTTTGACTCTTTTAGATAAGATGAGATAAACTCTTTAGCAAATGGTTTTAAAATTTTATTTAAATTTCCTATCCTTGCATTTTGTTCATGAATAATTAAAGGAATTCCCAAAATTATTGCTCCAATTGCAGCAGGAGCAGCAGAGTATCCACCCACACTAAATAGTACCTCAACTCTATTGCTCTTTAAAATATTAATTGCTCTTTTTACCTCACCTAAAAGATCTATTAAAGCAGCTACTCTTTTAAAACCTCTTTTATCTACTACACCCTTTGAATCTAAAAAATATCTCTTTTGAAAATCTAAATCATTTTCAAACCATCTTCTATCTTGTCCTTTTTTAGATCCAATATATATAAGATCATCTCTCTTTTTCTTTAACTCATTTTTAACAGCTCTAACGATTGCTAAATGCCCTCCTGTTCCTCCCCCACTAATTGCAATACTCATCTTTTTATTTCCTTTTTATTTCTTCTTTTTGACTCTTGCTTTGAAACCATTAATACCATTCCAATAGCTATTGATATTGCTACAATTTGCGATCCTCCATAACTTAAAAATGGCACTGCAATACCTTTAATTGGAGCAAGTCCTACTACTCCATAACTATTTACTAAAAAGGTAAATGTTATTAAAAGAGCCACTCCCAATGTAAAAAGATAATATTCAGACCTATTTAGATTTGCTGCAATTTTAAATAGATTATAAATTAAATAGATATATAGCAATACCAAAATAGCTAATCCTAAAATTCCCGCCTCTTCACTCCATCCAGATAAGACAAAATCTGTATGAACTTCACTTAAATATCCAAGCTTATATATCCCAGCTCCTATACCTTCTCCTAAAATACCTCCACTCTTAATTGCCCTAATAGAGTTATCTAATTGATAAGTATCTACATTTGAAATATGTTCAACTCTTAACTTCTGTGCCATATCATTTGGAAATATAGATAATACTTTATCTTGAATTGAAAGCCACCAACTAAGAATCCTCTTTACTCTATGCCCAGCAAAAAATATTAAAGCCAAAAAAGATATAAGAGTCAAACTTCCTAAAAATAGAAAAAATTTAAAACTTCTTCCAACTAAAATAAACATACTCATTAAAACAAGTCCCAATACAACTACCTGACCTAAATCTTTTTGAAAAATTCCTATTAAAATAGCAGAAATTAAAAATAAAACAATATATGGCAAAGATACTCTAAGCTCCTCTTTTAAAGAGTTACTCTTTAATCTACTATTTAGCTTTCTTGCAAATGACCAACTTAAAAAAAATATAAATCCAATTTTAAAAAACTCAATAGGAGCTATTGAAATTGAACCTATTTTAATCCATCTTTTTGCACCCAATACCTCATTAATCCCTAAAAAAGGCATAATTATAAGCGCTAAAAATGATATAGAAAATATTAGCCATCCAATTGGTCTAAAAAATTTTTAGGATCTAATTTACTTAAAATAAAAATAATACCCAATCCCAAAAATATTGCTCCAGCTTGTCTAATAATAAAGTGATATTTACTCATACCATGATATATAGTTGGATACAAAGAAAAAGAGTATGTCATAATTAAC
>JAADEA010000051.1 GCA_013153675.1 Campylobacterota bacterium | reverse complement strand
TAGATTCGTAAAACTTTCTTTACTCCTAAATATCTCTTCACTAATCTTCCTCAAAAATAATTAAATTATATTTACTCTTCTTAACAATTGCCCTATCTTTTGGCACATATCCATTTCTATTAACTTTTGATAACTCCTCTCTTAAAGACTCTATCTCCTTTTCCATCTCCTCAATTTGCTCTTTTAAACGCAAAATTATATCTACACCTGCAATATTTACCCCCATATCCCTTGTTAATCTTAAAATTAATTTCATTCTATCTATATCTCTTTGAGAATATAGTCTCATTCTACCTTTTGTTCTTGCTGGTTCAATCAATCCATCTCTTTCATATTGTCTAAGAGTTTGCGGATGGATATTTAACATATTTGCCACTACGCTAATTAGGTATACTGGCTCATCATAACTATGCATTGCCTCTCCTTATTCTGGAAGTTTTTCTAAACACTCTTTTAAAGATGGATCTAATTTATCTACATCTGGCAATACCACATTTGCCACTAAATATAAATCCCCTTTAATTCCTCTTTTCCTATCATAAAATCCTTGCCCTTTTAATCTAAATTTTTGATTATTTTTAGTATTTTTTGGCACTTTTAAAGTTACCTCTTTTTGAGGAGTCTTCACTTTTATTTTACCACCAAAAAGGGCAATTTTTAAAGGAATATCGATTTTTTTATATAAATCAAGACCTTTTAACTCATATTCAGGTGATGGAGCCACATCTACTGTTAATAATAGATCTCCTCTTTTTCCTTGATAGCTTTTTCCTTTTCCTCTAACTCTTAGAGTCTCCCCACTTTTAATTCCAGCTGGAATCCTAATATCAAAACTCTCTCCATTACCTAATGTAATATGTTGTTTACCTCCATTTAACGCAACATCAAATGGAATTGTAATTTTGGCTCTTAAATCTAAATCTGGAGCTCCAAATCCTTCAAAACCTCCAAATCCACTAAATCCACCTCTACTGCTACTCCTAAATCCTCCTTGAGAGAACCCTCCAAAACCTCCCCCAAAAATAGAATTTAAAATCTCTTCTAAATCTATATCAGCTCCATATGATTGTGTAAAATCATGGAAACTTTGTCCACCAAACATCTGATCACCAAATTGATCATATTTTTTTCTCTTTTCTGGATCGCTTAATATCTCATAAGCAGCATTAATCTCTTTAAATTTCTCTTGAGCTCCAGGATCTTTATTAATATCTGGATGATATTTTCTTGCTAATTTTCTATAAGCTTTCTTTATCTCCTCTTGAGTAGCATTCTCACTAACACCAAGAGTCTCATATAAACTCTTTCCCATCTAATATCTCCTTACAAAATATAACAATATTACAATAAATCTCCGAGAATTATATCAAAAAAATTGAGTCTATGTCAATCAATTTTGAAGAGGAAGAGGAAATTAATGGAGAAAGTGTCTTACCCCTGTAAAGTATAGCGCAATATTATGTTCATTTGCAGCCTCTATAACTTCATCATCTCTAATACTTCCTCCTGGCTCAATAATTGCACTTACACCTACTTTTGCTGCTTCATCAATAGAGTCTCTAAATGGAAAGAAAGCCTCTGAAGCCATTACAGAGCCTTTAATATCTAAACCAACCTCTTTTGCCTTTTTAATAGCACACTTTGCAGCATCTACTCTACTTGTCATACCCATTCCAATTGCTACTAACATTTTATCTTTTACATAAACTACACAATTTGACTTTGTTAAAGCTGCTATTTTATAGGCTATCTCTAAATCTTCCATCTCTTTATTTGTTGCTTCTTTTTTACTAACACATTTTGCTTCATATACCTCTTTTGAATCTATTTTATCTGCATCTTGTAAAACAAAACCACCCTCTATATGTTTAAAATCTAAACTATCTGGCTCTATATATAAATAGTCTCTATTTTGAGAAAATAGTTTAATTCTCTTTTTTTGAGATAAAATTTCAATTGCCTCTTTAGTAAAAGAAGGAGCAATAACCACTTCTAAAAATATTTTAGAGATCTCCTTTGCTAACTCCTCATCAACTACTCCATTAATAGCAGCCACTCCACCATAAGCAGAAATTGGATCGCACTTTAGAGCATCAATATATGCATCTTTTAAATTATCTCTTAGAGCAAATCCACAAGGATTTCCATGTTTTACAATAACTACTGCTCCTCTTTTTCCAAAAGCTGTGGCTATTTTTAAAGCACCGTTAATATCTGTTAAATTATTAAAACTTGCCTCTCCTTTAATAGGAATAAAATTTTGAGTAAAGAACTCTTCAAACTGATATAAAGCTCCTCTTTGGTGAGGATTTTCTCCATATCTTGTATTAAATACCTTTTTACCTACAATAAAATATTTATCTCCAAAAGAGTCTTTAAATCTTTTATTCATATAATTAGCAATCATAGCATCATATGAAGCTGTATGTTCAAAAGCTTTAATCATTAAATCTCTTCTAAACTCAAAATCATCTTTTTTCTCTCTAATAGCCTCTATTACCCTATTATAATCTTTTGGATCTGTAACCACTATTACATCTTGAAAATTTTTAGCCCCACTTCTTACCATTGTAGGACCACCAATATCAATATTTTCTATAATCTCATCAAAATCATCAGTTTTTTCAATTGTCTCTTTAAATGGATAAAGGTTAACACAAATTAGATCTATTGGCTCAATATTTAACTCTTTTGCCTCTTTTTGGTGATTTTCATTATCTCTTTTATATAAGATCCCTCCATGAATGTATGGATTTAGACTCTTTACTCTCCCATCAAAACACTCTGGGAATTTTGTTATCTCATCAATTGATATTACATTAATACCAGCCTCTTTTAATTTTTTATATGTTCCTCCTGTTGAGATTATCTCCCACCCAAGCTCTTGCAAAGATTTTGCAAAATCTACAACACCCTCTTTATTGCTTACACTAATTAAAGCTCTCATTAGAACCTTTCAAAATAGTTTATGCAATTATAACAAGGTGCTCTAAGATATAATTTTAAAAATATTACAAAAGGAAAAGTATGTTTATAATTCCTGCCCGTTTAGAATCTACAAGATTTCCCAAAAAGGTATTAGAGCCAATTAATAATATTCCAATGGTAATTCTAACAGCACAAAAAGCTAAAAAAATAGCAAATACAATTATTGCCACAGACTCCATAGAGGTAATAGATGTGGCAAAAGAGTATGGTTTTGAGGCAATATTAACTTCAAAAGAGCATAACTCTGGAACAGATAGAGTATTTGAAGCAGTTAAAAAGTTAAATTTAAATGATAATGAGATTGTAGTAAATCTTCAAGCAGATGAACCATTTATTGAAGAAGAGGTATTAAAAGAGATACACCAATTAACTAAAGAGTGCAATAACAATATTATTGGAGCCACCCTATATAAAAAAATCTCACAAGAAGAGGCAAAAGATCCAAATATCGTAAAAGTAGTAACAGATGAAAATAGTCTATCTTTATACTTCTCAAGATCAATAATACCATTTAATAGAGAAAAAAAAGAGATATCATATAAAGCTCATATAGGAATATATGGATATAAAGTAGAAAATTTAAAAAAATTTTGCTCCCTTAAACACTCTTTCTTAGAAGAGATAGAGAAATTAGAACAATTAAGAGCCCTTGAAGCAGGATATAAATATATTTTAAAAGAGGTTAATAGTAAAAGTATTGGAATAGATACAAAAGAGGATCTACAAAAAGCACTAAAGCTATTTGGCAAAGGCTCTTAGCCTTTGACCACTTGCCCAAGAGACCACATTGGCAAGAATATTCCAAGAGCAATCATTAATACCATTCCAGCAATAAATACAAGCATAATTGGCTCAATATATGCTGATAGATTATCAATTAAGTTTTGGAACTTCATTCCATAATAGTCTCTAACTTTCCCAAGCATAGCATCAAGCTGACCACTTTGCTCCCCTGCTCTAATCATTTGCAATAGCATATTTTCAAAAAGTCCTGTTTGCTCAAAAGCTTCAGCTAAACTCATACCCCTTCCAATATTTGCATTAACTATCTCAAATTTTCTTCTTAAATATCTATTTTGAACCATTCCCTCAGCCGTTCTTAAAGCCTCAGATACAGGAATTCCAGCTTTTACTAATGCCCCAAAAACTAATGTATAGTTATACATATTTGAAAGATATATAATTTTATTAATCAAATAAAATCTTGGATTTACTAATAATTTATCTACTTTATATCTAAATTCTGCATTATTTTTATATAAATACCTTACAATCATAAAGAGCCCAACTAAAACTCCCAATACGACAAGCCCATAATGGCGCAATACAAACTCTATATTTAAAAGAAGTTTTGTGGTAAATGGTAGCTCAGCATGGAAAGAGTTAAAGATCTCTCTAAATTTTGGCACAACTACGGTAATTAAAACAACAAAAGCTATTGCAATTGCAGTAAAAGTAATAATTGGATATCTAATAGCCTTCATAAATTTACTTCTATTTTCTTTAATTTGTTCCAAAATATCTGCCAACTTATGATAAGCAGCTGGAAAGTTACCTGTTTGTTCTCCAAGCTTAGTCATAGCCATTACTACATGCCCCATCTCTTCACTAAAAGGCTTAAGAGCTTGAGACATACTCTTTCCTGCATTAATATCAGAAGAGATAGATTGAAACATCTCCTTTAATCTTTTATTATGAGTATTTTTAGCAATATCAAGTAATACATCATAAATTGGTATACCTGCATCTGTCATAACTGCAATTTGCCTAATTACTGATATCTTATCATCTAAAGATACTTTTGATTGAAATATCTTTTCAAGCTCACTTCCAATCTTTTTAAAAAATTCTGATAGTGGAGGTGGAGCCTCCTCTACACTAATTACCACAGCACCTGGATAATCTCTTCTAAGTTTAGCCGAAGCATCTACTCTATTATTACTCTCATATACAGCAAAGTTTTTCTTTCCTCTATGAATATATTTGACTCTAAAATACATAATCTACTCCCTATAACCTTGCAACTCTAAAGATCTCATCAATAGTAGTCTCTCCCTTTAGAGCTTTTAAGACTCCATCAGCAAACATTGGAACAAACCCCTCTTTTAAAGCTTGATCCTCTAAAGCTTCTTTAGTAGCATCTGCTGCTATCATTCTTGAGAGCTTATCAGATACTACCAACACCTCTGAGATCATTTCTCTTCCCATATATCCGGTATTATGACACTTTTTACACCCCTTTCCTTTATAAAATTTTGCCTCAACTCCTTCTGGAATATACTCTTTAATCTCTTCATATACATTTGGAGAGATATCACTCTCTTCTTTGCAAAATGGGCAAATCTTTCTTACAAGTCTTTGAGCTTGAATAGCTACAATCGTTCCACTAATTAAATAGCTCTCTACTCCCATATCTACCATTCTTGGAATCGCACCAACAGCATCATTTGTGTGGAGTGTAGATAGAACCAAGTGACCTGTTAGGGCAGCTTGCACAGCAATTCTTAATGTCTCACTATCCCTAATCTCCCCTATCATTATCTTATCTGGATCTTGTCTTAAGATAGATCTTAGAGCACTTGCAAAAGTAAGTCCAGCTTGAGGATTAACTTGTACCTGCTGAATTCCTGCCATTTGATACTCTACTGGATCCTCAACAGTAATAATTTTATCTTTTACATCTTTAATAGCATTTAGTGCCCCATATAATGTAGTAGTTTTACCACTTCCTGTTGGACCGGTTACTAAAACGATTCCATAAGGAGCTTTAATTGAACTACTAAACTTTTTATAGTTATCTTCACTCATTCCCATCTCTTCTAACTTAATTAGAGCTTTAGATTTATCTAAGATCCTTAAAACTATCGATTCTCCTAATAAAGTAGGAAGAGTAGATACCCTAAAATCATACTCTTTTTGATTTATAGTAGCACTAAAACGCCCATCTTGAGGCTTTCTTTTCTCAGCTATATCTAAATTTGCCAAAAGTTTAATTCTTGACGCAAGGGGATCAAAAATCATCTTATCAAAAATAAAGTGTTGCTGGAGCATTCCATCAATTCTATCTCTAACAATACAGCTCTTCTCAGTAGCCTCTATATGAATATCGCTTGTTCTTGATACAATAGCATCTTTTAATATAAGTTCTATCAATTTTAAAACAGCAGGAGACTCTTCATCACTCTCTACGCCCCCTTCAATCATATCTCTCTTAATTGCTTCAATATACTCTTTTACACTCTCTGAAGTCTCAAGTCTTTGTAGATTTTGAATAATTTTAGTTGGATGAGCAATTGCTACTGCAATTGGTTTTCTTGGAAAAAGTCTTTGAATAGCATCTCTTGCACCTAAATCTAAAGGATCAGCAAAAGCTACTAAAATATTTAAATCACTCTCTTCTATTGGAAGAGCTTTATGTTTTTCTAAAAGAGCTAAAGGAAACTTTTCTAAAAGATGCATCTCAACTTCTACTTCATCTAAATTTACAAAGCGAATATTTAGCTCCCTTGCAAGCTCTTCTAAAATAAAAGTAGTATCAATTCCATCTTGCTCTAACTTTTCTAAAAACTCAATTGAATATTCTCCACTTCGAATCTTTTTAGCTACAAATTTAGCAAAACCATCTCTATTTATAATATCCTCTTCAAATAGCAGTTTTAAATTTAGCTGACTATTTTTAGAGATTTTACTCAATACATTTAATAATTTCTTTTTATCTACTAAGTTTTGCTTTATTAACTCTTCTATTATCTTTTGCATAAGAATCCTTAAAAGTGTCCCTAAAATGGAAACTCTTTAATTAATCTAACTAAAAAT
>JAADEA010000157.1 GCA_013153675.1 Campylobacterota bacterium | reverse complement strand
CTGCTTCATTCTTTCTATACTCTTTTTTAAACTCAAAAGCATTTAAAAAATTAAAAAAGAGTATAAAAAGAATTAAAATAGAGCATCTCATGGCATATCCTTAAAAAAGGTATGCCAAATTATATTCCTTTTGAAAGAGATGCTCCAATTTATCTGCTATTTTGACATCTATATAAAAATAAAATTTCTATTTGAAATCTTTTTTATCCTCCATATATTTAATATAAGCTAAAATGCTCTTTAATTCATACTCATTTAATTTAACATCATGAGAGATGACCTTTTTAAATATCTCTCCCACACTATCTTTTGGAAACTTCTCATTTTTAATCTCTATTCCAAAAAGCATAGGATAAAATCTCCTATTTTTACAAATAAAGTTATATTTTCCTACAGGAATATTTGCTTTATAATCTTTTATCTCTTTAAAACTCTTAGTATCCCATACAAGCAAATCTCCATCTCTTTCATAAATACTTAAATATGTATACTTTCCATCTCCACTAAATTCTGCATGAATATATCTTTTATTTTTTCTTGGAATTAATTTTTTTATTGAAAAGTCCTTTTTTGAAACTAAAACAAGCTCATCACTTCCATTATCTACCCATAAATATGGAGTTGCTGGATGGGTTTTAGCAAAGAAACCATCTCCTCCCACATCTACTTTTTTAATTAATTTCCAATTATACATCTGCCAGATAGTAATAAAATTACTTCTTAAATGAGGTGTAGCAAAAAAGAATTTACCATTTCTATACCAATAAGTTGCAGAAAAAAGATGAGGCATTCCACTAATTTTTTCTTCAAATACCAATTTTAAAGGATTGATACTATAAACTCTTAATAATTTCCCTCTCCTTGCTGTAGCTATTAAATATTTTTCAAAAGGATCTATAAAGAAATCTTCAATAGGCTCTTTAATTCTAAAATAGTTAATATTAAAATTTTTACTATTTACAAAAGCAACAACTGGTTTATCTCTTAGAGTAAAAATCATTAAATCTTTACTATATAACTGATAGATAGCACTAACTTTTCCATCTAAAGGAACTATCTTAATAGGCTTTAATGTTTTTGTATCAAAAATAACCAACTGTTGAGGTAAAAGACAACTTGTAAAGCCATATTTACCATCTCTTGACAAAGAGACATTCCTTAAATTAATACAATCTCTAACCTTTGCAACTCTTCTACCCTCTTTTAAAGAGTATTTTTCTACCCAACCATCTCTGGTAGGAATAAAAATATTTTGAGCTTTTGGAAATTGATATTTAATTCCCCCATGAACATTAGATAGATGAAATTTAGCTAAAATCTTATCATCTTCCATAATCCAAATCTTATTTGCACCTCTTTCAACTACAGGGGTAACATTTGCCATATTTTTTATCTTTAACTCATTTTTTGGATCATTAAAGAGTTTTATAGAGTTCTCTATATCTGCTTTTGTCCATGAAATATTACTATCAAGTGGTCTTTTAATATATTCTGCTATTTTAATAAGCTCTATATCGCTTAAATGCTCAAATTTTGGCATTAAAGTTTGAGGGAAACCATTTTTAATCTTTTTAGCCAAAGCAGATATATCTTTATATTTTCTTAATGTCTTAGAATATAAAGGAGGACCTTCTAAACCAATTCTATCTTTATGATGACAAGAGGCGCACTGCTCTTCATATAATTTTTTACCAATATCCCTCTTTGGCAAAGCTTCTATAAAATGCCCCGAAGACTCATCAAAAGAGAATAGAGTAAGAGAAAATAGCAATATTAAGCTAAATAAACGCACAAGAAATCCTTTAATAAGCTATTTTTGCGATAGAAAAGGGAGGCAAATCAAGGCTTAAAAGCCTTGATTTATTAGTAGATATCATTCATAGTGTTGTAAACGTTAAATTTACCAGTTGGAGTAATAATTCTTGGATCTTTAATTACTTTTTTAAGTTTTAGAGTATTTGCATCAAATACCAAAATTGGTGTTGGCTCTAACTTATTACCCCAAATACTTGTCCATACCTCAGTTCCATCTTTACTAAATTCAAAGTGAACTGGTCCTCTTGCTTTAACAATCTTTCCATCTTTTGTCTTAGCAGGTTTTAGATACTCTTTTGGAATTGGAATTGTTTTTACAACTTCAAGTTTATCTTTATCAATTACATAAATTTGAGTTTGTAATTTTCTATCTGGGTTAACTGGTCTATCTGCAAAGATATATTTACATTTTGGATGTGTTTTAACAAATAGGTTTCCTCCACCTTCTCCTGGAAGTTTAATCTTCTTAACAACTTTCCAAGCATTTTCTGGATGCCCTTTTGGATCTGTTCCAATTGCAACTATATCATTACTTCCAATATGTCCTGTAATCCATACTGGACCATATTTCTTAGAATTAACATTTGCTCCACGACCTGGATGTGGTTTTACACCTTGAGATGGAATTTTAGCTACAAGTTTTCCTTCTTTTGCATCTACAACACAAATTGTATTTCTTGCATTAGCAGCAACAAGGAAATATCTCTTAGAGCTATCCCATCCACCATCGTGTAAGAATCTCTCAGCCTCAATCATCTTAATATCTGGGTTTTTAGGATCAGAATAGTCATATAACCATACTTGTCCAGTCTCTTTTACATTAATAATCCATTGAGGTTTATAGTGGTTTGCAACAATTGATGCAACTCTTGCCTCTCTTGTAAATTCTCCAGTATCATATGTATAACTTGCAGTTGAAACAATCTTAATTGGCTCAAGTGTTTTTCCATCAAGAGTTACAATAGATGGTGGCCAATAACATCCAACAACTGCATATTTTCCTTCATAACCTTCATATTTAGATGTATCAATACTTCTTGCATCGTTACATGGTCTAATATCAGCTACAACTTTTGGCTCTTTCATCCATAAGTCAATTACTTCAGCCTTACCATCACGACCAATTGCATACATATATCTACCATCTTTAGAGCTTCTTAGAATATGTGTAGCAAATCCAGATGGTACAACTGTTACAACTTCCTTCTTATCACCATCAATAATTGCAACTTTACCCACATCTCTTAATACTACACCAAAATAGTTTTTCCAGTTTCTATTTGTTTCTGGCTTCTTAGGTCTCTTTTCAACTGGAACATATACATGCCAGCTCTTCTTCATATCAGCCATAGATTTTTCAGGCGGAGTTGCAGGAGGTAATAATAGATATTTAGCCATTAATTCAACTTCTTCTTTACTAAGCTCTCCAGATTTACCCCAACCAGGCATTCCTCCAGGTGTACCATTATAGATAATAGATTTGAGTGCTTCAAAACCTAAGTTTTTAGTTCCATGCATAGCACCACTTTTATCTTTATGAGGTTCAGGGCGAATCCATGGACCAAGAGCACCTTTTCTAAGCATTCCGTGACAACCTGCACATCTATCAAAATAGATCTGATTTGCTTTTTTATACTCTTCTGGTGTTAATTTAATTTGATCAGACTTCTCCTTAGCCCCCGCCGTTGAGATAGCCAACGCAGCAATTGCAGCCAAGCTTAAAAACTTAGTAATTTTCATTACTTCTCCTTTGTTAGATTATATTTAGAGCAAAATGCCCAATTTAACAAAAATATTTTAACACTTAATTTTTACTAAAAATATGATTTAAGTCAATTAATCATTTAAAAAATTTATCAAATTTATCAATTTTAATACTTTTTTTCTCATCCATATTATAAAAGCACCATTTAATCAGATCATTACACAATCTTAAGTCAAATAACTAATTAAATAGCAAAGAAGAAGCTCTATTTTTGAAGCTTCTTCTTTTCGCTAAAATAGATCCATATCATTGGTAAGACAATTAATGTGTGTAAAACAATTGTCAAGGTTAAAGGTCCTTGATTTAATATCGCAAAAATATTACTACAATCTACATCTGTACATTTTTCAAATAGCATAACTTACCTCCTTAGTTACCTTGTTCTTTATTTACTTTACCAATTGTCAACATATCTATAAATAGATAGATAAATCCAACAAAAGTTACCAATCCCATAATTAAACGCCATAATTGAGCTTGTTTATACCATACTAAATCTTGAGCTGCAAAATATGCATCCCATCCAGCTCCCAATTCAGCTCTAGCTACTAATACTTGCTCATATCCAGCAATTGTAAGAGCAACAGTCATTCCAAGAACCCCAAAAGTAATTAGAACAATTGCCACTTTTGATTTAAATGTAGCTTTTAATCTCTCTAAACCATAATTCTCTTGAATTGCAATATACATCATTCCAATTAAAATAGTAGCATATGCTCCAAAGAAAGATATATGTCCATGTGAAGGAGTAAATTGAGTTCCATGAGTATAGATATTTACTTGAGGTAGTGTATGGAAAAATCCCCAAACTCCAGCACCTAAAAAGTTTCCAAAAGCATTTAAACTTACCCATGCCATAGCAGGTCCATTTTTAACTGCACTCTTTTTACCACTTGCTTCTGCATGTCCTTGTTCTTTACCCCAATCGTAAAGTACATGAACAAACATTGCAACAAGTGGTGCTGGCTCTAACGCACTAAATAATGCTCCAATTTCCCACCAATATTCAGGTGTTCCAATCCAGAAGTAGTGGTGTCCAAGTCCAAGGATTCCTGAACCAAATAGCATTAATACTTCAATCCATACCCACATCTCAACAATTTCTCTTTTTGCCCCTAATATTTTAATTAGAGCATAACCAGCAATTGCACCAACAAATACTTCCCAAGTAGCTTCAACCCATAGGTGAACAACCCACCACCACCAAAATTGATCTACAGAAATATTCTCTGTAAAAAATACTCCAGCTAAATATAGACCAAACAGTGCCATTAGATCAGCTACCAATACAGCCATAATTCCAGTTTTTCTACCCTTCATATATGTAAGAAAAACATTGGCATAAAAGACAAGTACAGATACTACAATACCAATATCTGCCCATCTTGGAGCTTCAATATATTCACGACCTTCTGTAATAAACCAAATTGTACTCTCTTTTCCTGGTCCAATTTGAATAAAGATATATACAAGTACTACTACTGCTACTGCAGCTGTTAAAATCCAAAATATCAACTTTCCAAGCCCAATTCCAACCGTCTCAATTCCCGTCTCATCTGGCATTAAAAGATAAACAGCGCCAATCATTGCATATAAAAGCCAAACAACCAATGCATTAATATGAACGATTCTTGCAATTGAAAAATCAAAAATATTAAATAAGAAATCTGGATATAGATAATCAATTGCAGCAATTAATCCCATTAAAAGCTGAGCTCCAAAAAGAACCAATGCAACTCTAAAATAGTTTAAAGCCAACTTCTTTGACTCATATTTTAATCCCCCTTGATTACTTAGCATAAGTACCTCCTGAATGTGGTTTTGAGAAACCTCTTGGGAATCCATTTGTATCAATTGAACTCATATGTTTTAAAAAGGCTACTACCCCCATTGCCTCTTTTTTTGTTATACCAAGATTTGGCATTTTTCTTGTATGAGTAGCATATTGTGGAGGATTTTGTAAAAATTTAGCAATACCTTCCTCTTTTGTCTTTTCTCCTAAATATCCAAGCTCTTTCCATTTTGGATCAAGCCATGATTTTGTTAGATCTGGCGCATAATATGCTCCATTTCCTAATAAAGTATGACAATCCATACAGTTTTTTGCCTGAACAGTTAATTTTCCAAGTCTTAAAAGCTCTTCTGCCTCTTTTGGAGACCACTCTTTACCAAAAAATTTCTCTTTTGGACCAATCACTGGTACTTCCAATCCTCTTCTTGGATCATACTTATAGTCAATTTTATGGTTAATAACAGTTGGTGCTGGTACTCTTCTTTTTATACCTTTTTCCAACTCCTCTGGTGTTCCCATTTTAATCTGTCCAATAGTATCCACTGTTAAAAAAATAAGTAGAACACTCGCTACACCTGTTCCCCATGCTGCTGAACGGCGCCAGAAGCTTATACTCGTCCAGACAGACTTTTTCTCTTCACTCATTGCTCCTCCTTTTTCTTAGATTAAGTTAATCCTCATATCTCTTTGCAGAGGCATCTACTAAATAGAAATAGAGATGAGGAATAAAAAGATACACAACCATTGCAACCATCAAGACTTTGGTTGTAAAATGGCTACTGTGGATTAAAACAGACAATTTATATAGACAAAATGTCTGAATAGCCCAAAAGATATGCCCAATATAGAGCCACCTCTTCTTTAAAAATCCCATCTTTGCAAGGGTAATTGCCCCAGCATAAGCCACTCCAAATAGAAGGACTAAAACCGAGACTATAAAAATAGGCAAAAATTCATTTGCCTGAAGTTCGGGCATATATACCACATCCGCCATACTTTTCCTTTTTACTTATATGCTTAAGTAAGCATTTAGAATTATCTCTTTTTTTTCAAACAATTTAATTGACGATAATCAATAAATGATAAAATTTAATTTTCATTTTTCTTAAGAAAAGTATAATATTAATTAAAAATATGCATAAAATGGGAATACTATTTTAAAATGCATCTTCCCATAAAGAATTTTTTGCTATATTGAGGAGAGATGAAAAAATCATCCTTAATTTTCCAGCCAGCAGTTCCTTTTTTTACAACAATACTTCTTGCACCTATTCTTGAAACTCTATTTTCACAAAGAATCTCTTTAGAACTTAAAAAAGCCTCTTTAACTTCATTTATTCTTTTATTTAAGAAATAATAGTGTGATCCAATCGCTACTATTAAAATAATTAGCACTACTCCTACTGCCTTTTTATAAAAATCTTTAGGAAAAAATTTTCTTG
>JAADEA010000104.1 GCA_013153675.1 Campylobacterota bacterium | reverse complement strand
CTACTAAAATAGTATATTTTTTACTATTTTTATATTCAAAAAATAGATATCCTCCTATTACTAAAATGGAAAATAATATTAAAAGCAATATTCCTTTTTTCATAAATTTTTTACTAAATTTGCTATAAACTCATCAAAAGAAGGTAGATTTAAATTATCTTCTCTTAATTTCTCCTCCCATGGTATATTTGGAAACCATGGATCATTTTCAAATCTTGCAATAATATGCCAGTGAAGATGTGGTACTTTGTTTCCAAATGAGGCTATATTTATCTTTTTTGGATTATAAAAATTAATCATCTCTTTTTCAATTATCTCTATAATTCCAAACATCTCCATTTTTAAATCAAATGGAAGATCACTTAAATTTATATAAAACTCTTTTGTAAATAGTTTTACCCAAGGAAGAGGAGACTCTTCTTTTTCAATAAAAAAGTTTTCATTTTGCCAAATCATAATTACTACCTTATTTTTTTTGCTCTTTTTTTACCAATTTGCAATATTTTTGATGGATTTGGTGAGTAGATTAGAGGCTTTATTATAATATCAGCACTATTAATGGCAAACTCTAAATCAAACTCCTTGCCACTAATATTTGCAGATGTAGTATATACCCACTCTAATCTTTTAATTAATAGTAGATGAGATTCATCTTTAATTACTCTAAAAGATCTTTTATTTGGAAAGATAAAAGTGGTTTTTTTAGCTCTTCTAACCCTTTTTTTAAATTTTAAAGGAGTTCTTGTAAATTTATTTAAAAGGGCAAGAGAGCTAAGGGCAATTATATATCTTTTGCCTTCTTTTCTCTTTTTAATTTTAGATAATCTCTCTTGATTTTTTGATATAAAGCCAATAGTTGTATCTGTTGATGTTAAAAATATACAGTTATTCATTTTTTAAGTAATCCTGCAAGGCTATTGGCTCTAAGTTGCTATTTTCCTTTAACTTTTCAATAGCTTTAGCTGCTGCTTTAGCTGCTGCTATTGTGGTAAAATAGGCAATATTGTTTGCAAGTACACTTTGCCTAATCTTTCTTGCATCACTTTTGCTTGCTTTATTATCGCTTGTATTAATTACAATTGCTACTTCTTTATTTTTAATTAAATCATCAATATTTGGTCTTCCTTCACTAATTTTTAATACCATTTCAGATGGTATATTATGCTCTTGTAAAATTTTATGGGTTCCTTTTGTAGCTACAATTTTATATCCAAGATCATGATATAATTTTCCAATTTCTGGTGCAAATTTCTTATCATGAGAGGTTAGGGAGATAAATACCTTGCCACTTAGAGGAATATTATTTTTTGCTGCAAATTGGCTCTTTGCAAAGCTAATTCCAAAATCGTGGCTAATTCCCATAACTTCACCAGTACTCTTCATCTCTGGACCTAAAATTAAATCAGATCCTGGAAGCTTATTAAATGGAAATACTGCCTCTTTTACTGCAATATGTCCTTTTGCTTTTGGCTCAATTGGATCTTTTGAAAAATCTACTACATTAAATGTATCATAAAATTTTAGAGCTTCTACTAAATCACCTTTAACCATAACTCTTGTAGCAACTTTTGCAAGAGGAACTCCAGTAGCTTTTGAGACAAAAGGAACAGTTCTACTTGCCCTTGGATTTACCTCAATTAAATATATCTCATTTTCATAAATTGCATATTGAATATTTAAAAGACCAATTACTCCAAGTTTAATAGCTATTATTTTAGTCTCTCTTTTAATCTCTTCTTCTAACTCTTTTGAGATAGATATGGTTGGAAGGGCACAAGCACTATCTCCTGAGTGAATTCCAGCCTCTTCAATATGTTGCATAATTCCACCAATATATACATTTTTACCATCACTTATAGCATCTACATCAAGCTCAATTGCATTATTTAAAAATTTATCTATTAATACAGGGGACTCTTCTGATACCTCTACTGCCTCATTCATATACTCTTTTAACTCTTCATCATTATATACAATTTTCATTGCTCTTCCACCAAGGACAAAGCTTGGTCTTACAAGTAGAGGATATCCTATCTTTTGGGCAATAATAAGAGCTTCCTCTTTTGTATAAGCAGTTCCATTTGGAGGCTGTTTTAATCCAAGCTCTCTAATAAAAGAGGCAAACTTTTCTCTATCTTCAGCCATATCTATTACTCGTGCTGGAGTTCCTATAATTTTTGCTCCAATTGCTGTAAGACTCTTTGCCAATTTTAGCGGGGTTTGTCCTCCAAAATGGACAATTACGCCATCTGGATCCTCTTTAAAGATAACCTCTTTTACATGTTCAAAATCGATAGGTTCAAAATATAAAATATCACTTGTATCATAATCTGTTGATACAGTCTCTGGGTTACAGTTATACATAATAGATTTAATATTCATATCTTTTAGAGCAAAAGCAGCATGTACACAGCAATAATCAAACTCTATTCCTTGTCCAATTCTATTTGGTCCACCTCCAATAACTAAAACCTTTTTATCTCTATTTGGCTCTTTTTGATAGTTTATCTCTTCATTTAATGATATAGTTGAATATAGATATGGAGTTAGAGCTCTAAATTCTGCTGCACAGGTATCTACTTCATTATAATGGTGCTTAATATTAAATTTTTCTCTAATACTTGCTATATCATTTTCATTTAAATTTAACCCTTCTTTTTGATTTATCTCTTTTGCTATTTTTTTATCACTAAATCCTTGGGCTTTTAAACTTCTAAGAGAAGAGGGGTTATTTAATGTCTCTAATGAAATAGAGTCTTGCTCTTTTGCCAATTCTTCAAATTGATACAAAAACCATCTATCTATTTTTGATAATTCATATACCTCATCTATACTATATCCTCTTTTAAATGCTTCAAAGATATAGTGAATTCTATTTTCATTTGCTCTTCTAATCTCTTTTTGAAGCTCTTGGTCACTTACATCTTTTAGATCTTTAAAACCATCAAGACCTGTCTCTAAAGATACAAGAGCCTTTTGGAAAGACTCTTTAAAGGTTCTTCCAATACTCATTACCTCTCCAACACTCTTCATTGAGGTTGTAAGAGTTGAGTCGGCTAATGGAAATTTTTCAAAAGTAAATCTTGGAATTTTTGTAACTATATAGTCAATTACAGGTTCAAAAGAGGCTGGTGTTCCTGTAATATCATTTGTAATTTCATCTAATGTATATCCAATGGCAAGTTTTGTTGCAACTTTAGCTATTGGATATCCAGTTGCTTTAGAAGCAAGTGCACTTGAACGACTCACTCTTGGATTCATTTCAATTACAACCATTCTTCCATTTTTAGGATTTATAGCAAATTGTACATTACTTCCGCCAGTATCAACTCCAATCTCTCTTAAAATAGCAAAAGAGGCATCTCTCATTCTTTGATACTCTTTATCTGTTAGAGTAAGAGCTGGAGCAATGGTAATAGAGTCTCCTGTATGTACACCCATTGGATCAAGGTTTTCAATAGAGCAAACAATAATACAGTTATCTACTCTATCTCTAATTACCTCCATCTCAAACTCTTTCCATCCTAAAAGAGACTCTTCTATTAATATTTCGCTAATTGGGCTTGCTTCAAGTCCAGCTTTTGCTATTGCTTTAAACTCTTCAATATTATATGCAACTCCACTTCCTCCACCAGCAAGTGTATATGAAGCTCTTACAATTAAAGGAAAGCCAATCTCTTTTGCTGCTTCAATAGCCTCTTCTAAAGTATATGCATATTTAGAGATTGGAAGATCCATTCCAATCTTTTTCATTGCTTCTTTAAAAGCTTGTCTATCTTCTCCTTTTTTAATAGCTTCTGGATTTGCTCCAAGAAATTTTATTCCCTCAAGCATACCTTTTTCATACATACTCATTGCCACATTTAGGGCAGTTTGTCCACCCATTGTTGGCAAAATTGCATCAATTTTTTCTTTTTTTATAATTTTTGCTATGGTCTCTTCATTAATTGGCTCAATATAAGTTCTATGGGCAAACTCTGGATCTGTCATAATAGTAGCTGGATTTGAGTTGATTAATACAACTTTATAACCTTCTTCTTTTAGAGTTTTTGCAGCTTGTGTTCCAGAGTAATCAAATTCGCAGGCTTGTCCAATTACAATAGGACCAGATCCAATTAATAAAATAGTATGAATATCATCTCTTTTTGGCATAGAAGAGTTTCCTTTTTTAGTTTGATATTATACAAAAAAGAGCTAAAGGGCTCTTTTAATTATCAAGTACCTCTAAAGGGCTTTTGGCTTTTTTTGAGGGATTATTTAAAATTGGTTTAAACTCTTGAGTTTCGTTTATATATATAACCTCTTCTTTTTTCTTTTTCAAAGAGGAGTTTTTCTTTTTGATTTTTTTTATTTTAATTTTTGGTTTTACTCTATTTTTTCTTTTTGCTTTTTTAATTCTAAAAGCTCTCTTTTTATTTTCTATATTATGAAATTTTTTTAAGATATTTTTTCTCTCTTTATCTATATCTTTAATATTTGGTAACTTTTCTTTTGGAACTTCAAGAGATTTATCATTTACCTCTTCATCTTTTGTTTGTGTGGTAGTAATTGGAATAGAGCTTATATTATTTTCAGCATTTGGATCTATCTCTACAATTGGAAATGGATATGCTTTACAAGGAAATGCCTCTTTTGGATCATAAGATGCTGCTAAATATGGTCTTGGATTAAATATTAAGAAAAATAGTTTTGGGTTTAGAGTATCTGCAAATGTTTTAATATATAATTTTTTATAACTCTCTTCTACCTCTATTTTTGTTACGATACCAACTGGAATATATGGGAAAAATATATCATCCATTCCACTTGTTTCAACTTTATCTCCTACAAATACTTTTGCCCATTTTGGCACAAATTTTACTACCATTGTATCTGCATTTACACCTTGGGCTACTCCTGGGACTCTATTTTCTCCTACAAAAACACTAAATTGGCAATTTTGGTTAGATAGTAAATATCCATATAAAGAGCCATTTTTAATCTCAGCAGTTCCTGCTGCTACATCATTTTGAATAAGTCCATATAATTTATTTGGTTTTAATTTCACATGTTTTGGTTTAGTAAGTAGTATTTCATTAAATTTATTAAGCTTTACATAAGAGATTGTATTTACAAGAGCTACTGCTTTGTGTGGAGTAGATTCTAAAGATGGCAAATCTTTATATATTTGCGATAATTGCTCTATAAAATGTGCTTGATTTAAGAGATACTCTTTTAATTTTTGATTCTCTTTTTGCAACTTTTCTATGGTCTCTTTTTGTGCTAAATAACTCTTTTTTTTCTCCTCTATCTCTTTAATAAACTCTTTATATTTCTCTTTAATAGAATTTATATAAATAAGAGCATTGCTTCTAATTGGCTCATTTAAATAGGCTGCAAAGGAGAGTGCAGCTAAAAAGAGGGTTAGTATTAAAAACTTTTTAAATTTCATCTAAAGCTTAATCTTCAAAAGTAGTTTGTTGTAGTAGATCTATCTCCTCTAATGCCTTTCCGCTTCCCTTTGCTACTGCTAATAGTGGCTCTTCTGCTACATATACTGGAAGTTTTATAAAATCAGCTAAAAACTCATCTATTCCTCTAATTAAGGCTCCACCTCCTGTTAATACTACTCCATTATCTACAATATCTCCTGCTAAATCTGGCGGAGTTTGTTCTAATACACTTTTAACTGCCTCTGCTATTTGATTTAATGGATCTGAGATTGCCTCTCTAATATGTTCGCTTGTTATCTCTACTGAGGTTAATACACCCTCTACTTGATCTCTACCTTTTACTAATGTAGATAGATTCTCTTCTAATTTTACTGCTGTTCCTATTTTAATTTTAAGATCTTCAGCAACTCTTTCTCCAATTAATAGATTAAAATTTTTCTTTACATAATCTACAATTGCACTATCTAATTTATCTCCAGCTACTCTAATAGATTTGCTAATTACAAGTCCACCTAAGGATATAACTCCAATTTCGGTAGTTCCTCCACCAATATCTACAACCAAGCTTCCTTTTGGTTCTCTTACTGGAAGACCAGCTCCAATTGCAGCTGCCATTGGCTCTTCTATTAAATTAACAGATCTTGCTCCTGCATTTAGAGCAGACTCTCTAACAGCTTTTCTTTCTACTTGAGTAAGTCCATATGGCACACAAATAATTACTCTTGGAGATGAAAAACTTCTTCTACCATGAACTTTTTTGATAAAGTATTCAATCATCATTTGAGTAATATGAAAATCAGCAATTACTCCATCTTTCATTGGTCTAATAGCTTTTATATTTCCAGGAGTTTTACCTACCATCTCCTTTGCTTCTTGACCTACTGCTAATATTTGCTCTTTTCCATATTTATCTACTTGAATAGCTACTACTGATGGCTCATTAATTGCTATTCCTTGCCCTTTTACTAAAACAATTGTATTTGCCGTTCCTAAATCTATTGCTAAATCTTTTGAAAATGCGCCCATTAACTTCTTCATTAAACCCATTATTTATCCTTTTTATGCACTCTTTTTCTTTTTAATAAATAGAGGTTGACTCTTTTTATTAATTACATCTGGTGTAATAATAATCTCATAACCTTTATATTCTGGAAGTTCATACATTAAATCTACCAATATCTCTTCTAAGATAGATCTAAGTCCCCTTGCGCCTGTTTTTCTATCTATTGCCTTTTGAGCTATCTCATATAGTGCCTCTTTTTCAAAAATTAAATCTACATCATCAAGTTTAAATAATTTTTGATATTGCTTAATAAGAGAGTTTTTAGGTTCTAACAATATTCTAACCATATCTTCTTTTGTTAAAGCTTTAAGAGTAGCAATAATATGCAATCTTCCAATTAACTCAGGAATAAGTCCAAATTTTACCAAATCATCTGGTTCAACAAGTTCTAATATATTATCAAGATCTTTTTTACCTTTTTGCTTTTGTCCAAATCCTAAAGTATTACCGCCAATTCTTCTTTTTATAATATCTTCAAGTCCATCAAAAGCTCCACCACAAATAAATAATATATTACTTGTATCTACCTGTATAAACTCTTGATGTGGATGTTTTCTTCCT
>JAADEA010000002.1 GCA_013153675.1 Campylobacterota bacterium | reverse complement strand
TAGAGAAATATTTTCAAAAAAGAGAGCTTTTTAAGTGGAGAGGGCTTGGAAATATTCCAAATAGCGCTTGGAGGCTCAAAGATGAGTATGGGTATCTGGATGCCGAGAGGGTTTATGAGGATATCTTGCCAATTGAAGAGATAGAGGATCACAAACTTTGCATTTGCGGTGATATTCTAAGGGGAATGGCGACTCCTAATGAGTGTCAAGTCTTTGGCACCGCCTGCACGCCAGCCAAACCTCTTGGAAGCTGTATGGTAAGCAGCGAGGGAGCGTGCGCGGCTTATTATAAGTATGGGAATTTGATTAAATAGAGATATTGTGATATTATATTAGTAATGTTAGAATAAAAGGCTTGTGATGTTAGAATATGGTGTCAAAAATATCGTAAAAAATCCCACTTTGATCACTAAAACAGATGAGATTATCAAAATAGTAGATAGCAGAACCAAAAAGATTAGAGCTTATGTTTTGCCAGCTTCTTATAAAGAGTATATTGAAGAGATTATAAAAAATATTGAAGCTAAAGAGTGGCTTGAAGAGAAAAAGAGACTACTTAAAAACAAAGATAAAGATTATTTAGATGAGATAGAGGAAGCTGCTAGAGAGAGCATAAGAGAGTATTTGGATGAAGAGGGGTGATATATATCTGGCGGATTTTGGCAAAAGTAGAGATTCATTTTCATTTGGCAAAAAGAGGCCTGTTATAATTTTTCAAAATAGAAAGCTAAATTTAGCTTTGCAAGAGGGATTGTATGATTATGCTTTGGTTATTCCTCTATCTACGAAAGAGGATATTTTAACATCTGATTTTAGAGTAAAGATTCAAAAAAGAGATCGATTGCAAAAAGATAGCTATGCGGTAGTTAATAGTATATCTTTTTTGCACCGAAAATTTTTGATAGAGAAGATTGCTGTTTTGGAAAAAGAGGAGATTTTAGAGATAGAGAAAATTATAAAAGAGGTATTTGAGTTAGGAGAATAGATTTAATAAAGAAAGAGAAAAGTTCTCTTTCTTATTTTTAATATAGTCCATACTTTCCATCACTTCTTTTATACATAACTCTTAAGTTGCCTTCATTGTCATAAAATACTAAAAATAACTTTTTAGGATCTTGTGCAAGAAGTGCGCGCGCCTCTTCAAAATCTAATGGCTTGTGGATTTCTAAATCCATTGGAACAATATCTTCATCAATATCATTTGCAAAATCAAGTGGCTCTTTTTGAGGAGTTGCTTGTTCTAAATCTTTAATACTTGTTGCTCTATGATCTTTTACTTTATCTGCATATCTTCTAAGGCTCTTTTGTAGCCTCTCTAAAGCTTTATCAATAGCTGCATATACATCTTTATCTTTTTGTGTAATTACAATTGTATGCTTATCTTTTACATTTACTACAAACTCTACAGTATAACCTTTTTTACCATTTCTTTCATTAGCAGCAATTACTGCATTTGCTGAGATAATATCTAAATTATATTTTTTAATTGATTCAAATGCGCTATCAATATAATCTTTTATAGGATCACTTAGCTCAAAATGTCTTCCTACAATGCTTGTATTCATCTTAAATCCTTTATATAATATAAAAAATCATTCAAAAAAATTATAATTTAAAATGGCTTAAGAGAAGGTTAGGAATCCCAAATATTCTTATATATTGGGATTATTCTCAAGATATGCATATCCACTTTCTCTTTTGATAATTATGCTAAAAGGAGCAAAAGAGCTATTTTTAAAACTAAAAGTAATTTTACAATCACTCTTTATTAATTTACTATGATCTGTAGAGTTTACAGATGTAAAAGAGCTATATGCTCTTCCTATATGATCAAATCCAACATGACTTGATGTGCATCCACCTTCAAATTTTACATTACTGATTCCATATTTTCTTGTAATAAACATATTAGGCGATACATCCCAATTTATCTCATCCATATTACCTTTTGGACAGGGTCTACTACCATTCCAATAGATCTTTTTTTGATTAGATGGGTCAGTGGCTGCTTCGTTTAAATCTATATTACCACCTTTATCTTTATCGCTTCCAATAATATAGTATAGATCATTTCCTCCGGAGCATTTATATATACCAAATCTCCAAAGTTTTCTTAGCCATCTTGTATCATTATTTTCATATTGATTATCATGAATTGCTAAAAATTGTGTATATCTAATCATTGTTAGCATATGTAAAATTGCCTCTTGTCTAAGATCTCTTTTATTAGCAGATATAGCAAGAGAGGCTAATATTCCAAGTAATACCATTACTATAATTACCTCAATAAAAGTAAAAGCTTCTCTTAACTTTTTCATATCTTTTGTAAACTCCTTTTGTGGTATGTAATCCATGGTACTTGAGATGGATTTTTATTAATTAAAGGATGGTTATAATCTTTATATCTTACAAATACATCAACAACAATTGTAAGAGGTGTATATTGGGTAGATACATTTTTACTTAATATAATATTATTTGGACACTTTTTTAATACATTATAAGTTCCAATATATTTTATATCCACCTCAACTCTGTATCCTTGTCCAATTTCTGGATTACCTATATCTCCTTTAATTTGTTGGACACAATGGGAAGATGTATTTCTATCAGCACTCATAACTGCTAATATTGCATACTCTGTATAGCTTCTTGCTAAAAGAATAGCTTGATTTTGTTGATATTCAGAGGTAGTCTCTCTTGTAATTTTTCCTGAGAGATAAAATATATATGTTGCTACTAATGATAAAATTAATATTACCACAATTGCCGTAATAAGGGAAAAAGCCCCTCTTAAATCTTTTTTTATCATTGAAATACCACCCTTTCTTTACAACTTACTGCAAATAATGAAGAGTTTATTCCATATCTCTCTTTTACACAAAGTTTTATTTGAACCCTATTTTCTGTTGCATATGTTCTAAATACTGTTACATTTGTAGTAAGAAGAGCTTTATTAACTCTTGCAGAGTTGTAGTCTTGATGTTCCCATGGTCTAAAGTTATATCTTAGTTCTAATTGACAAAGATTTGCACCTTCAATATCTTTTTTACAATTTATAGGAACTACTGCATAAGCACTCCATGCCATTTTAAACTGTTCTTTTAAATATTTAAGATTATTTTTTAAATATATCTTTTCATCATTATTTGTTCCTCTAACAAAGGTAATACCTGCAGTTGAACTATTTTTGTATCCTATATTATTAAAGTCATAATTATCTGGAATAAAAATGGCAATATTACTAATTCTTGCTTGTTTATATGATAAATAGTAATAAATTGATTTTAAAAGAGATAAATTTGAGCCTCTTGTTACAATAGATGTTTTAGAACTTGCTTCTAAGTCTGCAAAACCGCTCCAACCAGGCTTTAGGTTTGTATTAGATTCATAAGATTCAAAATTATCCACATCATATCCTACCCATTCTAATACCTCATATTCATCAGGGGCAATTTGGATAGGAGATATGGAGTCATCAGTAGCACTTCTTCTTTTAACGACTGTTTTTGATATAGCATATTCCATTCTATTTGCTATTTGAGTAATAGCAAGCTCAGCTTTTATACTGGCTCTATGAATAGCCTCTTGCTGAGCATAATTTTTATATACTCTAACTATTGCTTCTGAAGAGATTCCAGCAACAATTCCTAAGATAACAATTACTAAGATAACCTCAATAAAAGTAAATCCTCTTTTAGTTGTCAAAATCTCTCCCTTTTAAGTTAGCTGTTCCTATATTGCATGAAAAGGCATTATAAACCACATTTTTATCTAACGCATTTTTATTTGAAGTAATTTGTACTGTTACTTTTTTAATATTAGTACTAATTGATTTTTCTTTTGAACTATCAAAAGGGTTATTAAATATAATAACTGAATGGTTAAAGCTATTATCAGATGTATTTGGTAAATCATCTACATAAGAGACTTTGCTTTTTATAGTTACATTTGTATCTATATAATCTCCTGTTGCTACTGAAACGGCTGAACTTGAGAATAGATGGAGAGTTGTTTGATAGTTATTATAATCATCAATATCATCAAACTCTCCCATATCATCAGCATCACCTCCAAGCTGAGTAGGAGGAGTTGCACTAAGTCTTGGTTTCCCAGGCTCTAAACTAATAAATACTCTATCTGCAAAAATTGGCACACCAACTCTTCTTCCTGTTTTAAATCCCCACTCTATCCACTCTTTAAATGGATTTGGAATACTAAATCCCCAACCTCCACTATGAGAATCTCCACTATCGTGATCGTGTGAACTTCCACTACTTCCACTTGAGCTACTTGAAGCAGTAGCACTCTCTACTTCTAATACAGGTCCTGGATAAGACTCATTTGTATCTGCTTCATCCCATGCTAATGTTAATATGGAATGAATAAAGGATGATCCTTGAGAGACTGCCTCTTGCTCAAGGATCCCTTTAGATGCTTTAATATTGCTGCTTACCAAGTTTGGTAAGCTAAGCAGTGCTATAGCCATTACCACGATCGCAAATATAAGTTCGATCAATGCAACTGCTCGTCTCATTACCAGCCCATCCTTTCAAATTTATTTTCTGCGCTATTTGGTTTTGTTGCATGTCCAGTTTTTCCTACTCCAGACCATCTACCTGGGCTATTAACAAACCTTACTCTATATAAAATTACTGGAGGTTTGTTCTCTTTTGGATTATATAATAGATAGCTTGCTCCCCCTCCATTTTGTTCTATATTGACAATAAAAGGTCTTTTTGCCATTAAATTTGACTTAACTTGCACTTTTTGATCTATTCCTTTAGATAGATCAGCATAGCTTGAAACTGTTGCTTTACTTGTATCTTCGCTTTTTAAATATAGTTTATTTGTACTTGATGTGGTAGATAGATCATAATTTAACCACCATTTATAAAAGCTTGTAATACTCTTATTAATATCTATTCCTAAATTGCTGCACTCTTTTAGAGTTAAATCACAATATTTAAGTGCCATAATAGGAGTATAGATAGACTCTTTATATACTCCATCATAAAAGTCTTTTGTAGCTTTAATTGCTCCATAGTAAAATAGTTTAGAAGATGTAATATTATCTTCTCCAGTTGGGAAATAATCTTTATTTAGCATAGCAACAGCTTTTAGATTATTGGCTGATGCTTTAACTTTAGTAATTCCAAATCTTATTGGGTTAATAGGTGCATCATATCTTCTTTTAAAGTTCATAAAGATATTAAATTTTCCTATTCCATTGTCAATAAAGTGCTCTTTTGTAAGTGTAATAGCTTTATTTGGTTCATACTCAATTACATTTGATGCATCATCGCTTGAGAGAGAATATTGTACTACTTGTAATGGAACCTCATTTCCTTGTGAATCTTTTAATTCATTTAGAGGAGTTGAACTATTAACATCAAATGTAATATTTACATTTTCTGCTGCACATCCATTTTTAAAGTTTGTAAGAAGAGCATTATTTGCACCATATGCTTTTATATATCCACTTAATTTAAGAGCCATTACAGTGTTACTTTTAATTTGATCTTCAGCTTTTGTTAGATCATTATAGTATAAGAAATTCTTTCCACTATAAGGGTTAGTATCTACTACTACATTAGAAAATTTAAATTTATAAGGAACAAATTTAACTTTAAGATCTACTGTTTTATATTTCTCCTCTTTTGATGAGATAATACATCCAATTTGAGAAGATGAACTAACCCATGGAATATATTTACTTACATCAGAATTTTCACTAATACAATCTCCATATGCCTTATATGGCTTAAGAGGATTATTCTTTTGATCTACTGCAGTCCATCCATAATCTCTAACTTGATATTCATAATCTCCTGCATTATTTGATCTTAAATAAGGAATTATAGTAGATGTTTTAAATAATTTTCCATTACTAAATTCTATCTTTACTGGGTAGTCTGTCTTATCTGCACATGTGCTATTTCCATTAAATTTTAATAAAGATATACCATTTGAGCTTTTTCCATTAAGTTTTTGATAATATCCTTTAGCATTTTGAGTTGTGCTATTATAGATAGTTGCATTAATATCTAATAGATAGTTATATCCAGCTGTTAAATTAATAGTATCTTTTTTTGTATTATCCCCTAATTTAATTGTTTTTGTTGATTTAGATTGATTATTATCATAAAGTGCCACTTTAAATGTAACTGGTCTAATTGCAAAATTATCTCTTGAACATACTGGATGTCCATAGTATGTTTTTAAACACTCATAACATCCTTTACCCATTGGTGATGTACATACTTTTTTACATTTATTTGATGGATCAATTGTATCATTGCCAGCTGATTTATATCCTTGATACATATGCGCTATACAATGATCAAAATCCTCATATCTTGGAAATTTATAACAGTTTGTATGTAATAAATCTCCTTTTGAGTCTGTAATATACCATATTCTAAATGCTGCATTTTTTAGTGCAACTGGTGGGTTGATATTACTTATTCCTACACGAGAAGTATAAATTGGGAATGGTGGAAAGGCAACTCTGCGGCTAAATAATACTTTATCTTTATCATAATCTTCACATACACTATCAAAACCAGCACTTGCTTTATTATCAAATGTATCTGCATCAATTAATTCAACTTCAACTCCAGTATGGGTAATTGCTTTTTCTTTAGTTAGATTTTTTGGATCATAGCTTACAAGTTCTAAATCAAATGGTCTATTTACTGCTTGAGTATATAGAGTATATTTTTGAGGTATTCTTTGAGTTTTACTATTTTTCCTTTCTATATTAAATATACCAAACATTGGGTTATACACTTCATATCTTGGACATCTTTCTAATGTGGCTTGCGCTTTGCCCTCTGTGGAGAAGGTATAAGGTACTAAGAATGATCCAAAATCTGCTTGAGCCTCAATTGTTACATTAAATTTTTTATCCACTTCTCCAAATGGCTCTTTAAATCTAAAGTATAGTTTTGAGAAATATAACTTATTAATATCAATTGTTCCACCATCATTTATATTCCCATCATTATCTCCTACTGGAACTTTTGGAGGATTTTTAGATATAGGTTGAACTTGATAGTAGTTATTTGAATTATTTGGAGAGTAAAAACTCTTTTCTAAA
>JAADEA010000036.1 GCA_013153675.1 Campylobacterota bacterium | reverse complement strand
TTGGTCCTGCAATTACGACAATCTCTCCTTTTTTTACATTTAAATTTATATCTTTTAGAACATGAAAATCTCCATACCACTTATTCACATTTTTCATCTCTATCATATTCTCACTGCTCACTCTATATCCTTTATTTTTTATTTGTATCTAACTTCTTTTCTAAAATTTTTGAATACATTGACATACTAAAGGTAAATATCCAAAAGATAAGTGCTACAAATACATATCCCTCTGTCTCCATTCCAAGCCAATCTCTATCATTTGCTGCAACTGTTACCATTGATAACAAATCAAATAGCCCAATAATCATCACTAAAGATGTATCTTTAAATAGAGAAATGAATGTTCCAACAAGGTTTGGAATAGTTACTTTAATTGCTTGAGGCAAAATTACAAGTCCCATCTTTTGCCAATAACTAAGCCCAAGAGCATCTGCTGCTTCATATTGTCCCTTTGGTATTGCCTGAAAGCCACTTCTAATATTCTCTGCCACATAAGCAGCTTCAAAAAGACTTATTCCAATTAAAGCTCTTGCTAATTTATCAAAATTTACCCCTTCTGGAAAGAATAGAGGTAATACAACCGAAGCCATAAAAAGCACTGTAATTAAAGGAACCCCTCTAATTAATTCTATATAAAAAATACTCAAAGTTCTAATAATTGGCAATTTAGACTGCCTTCCTAAAGCCAATATAATACCAATTGGAAATGATAATATAATTCCAACTGAGGCTAAAATCAAAGTTAAAAGTAATCCACCCCACTTACTTGTCTCTACAACTGGCAGTCCAAAATATCCACCATGCAATATAATAAATCCAAAAATTGGATATAAAATAATTAAAAGCAATTTTAATTTATTAAAGCCCTCTATAAATTTCATAAAAACTAAAAGAACAATTAAAGATCCTATTACAAGTTTTGGTCTCCAAAGCATATCTTGAGGATAAAATCCAAACATAAACATATTAAGCTTTTCTTTTATAAATACCCAACAAGCTCCATCACCTGTACAATCTGCTTTGGTATGACCTACAAAGGTTGCATCTAAAAAAGCCCATTTTATAAAAGGGGGAATAATCATATATAAAATTGCAATTCCTAAAATAGTAAATAACACATTAAAAGGGCTTGAGAGAAGATTTTTCCTTATCCATGCAATTGCCCCTCTTTCTAAAAGAGGAGGCTCTTTTGATGGCTTTATAGGATAGACTGCCATTATCTCTCCTTTATTTTCATCTTATTATTAAACCAGTTAAGTATTAAAGAGACAACTAAGCTAATAGCTAAATATGTCAACATTGTAATTAGTAAAATCTCTAAAGCTTGTCCTGTTTGATTTAGACTTGTTCCTGCAAAGATTGTAACAAGTTCTGGATATCCAATTGCAGCTGCTAAAGATGAGTTTTTAATTAAATTTAGATATTGATTAATAATCGATGGAATAGCAATTCTAATTGCTTGAGGCAAAATTACAAGTCTTAATCTTTGAGTAGGTGATAAACCTAAAGATATAGCTGCTTCCTTTTGACCTTTTGGAACAGCTTCTATTCCACTTCTAATAGCTTCTGCTATAAATGTAGCAGTATAGATGCTTAGAGCAAAAAGGAGTGCTAAAAACTCTGGAGTATATACCTTTCCACCCTCAAAATTAAATCCCTTAAGAACTGGATAGGTAGCACTAATTGGCTTTCCTGCTAAAAAATAAGCAAGAGTTGGAAGAGTAATTAAAATAATAACTGAATATAAAAAAACTGGTGTTTGTTCTCCTGTTAATTCTTGTTTTTTATCAGCTCTTTTCTTTAACCAAATAATTAGAGCAATTGATATTAAAATAGCAGCACCTACAATCCAAGCACCTTTTTGAAGGTGAAAATCTGGTAAAAAAAAGCCTCTATTATTTATAAAGATAATATTTGCAATATTAATACTATTTCTTGCTGAAGGTAAAGTGGCTAATACTACATTATACCAAAAGAGAATTTGAAGCAATAGAGGAATATTTCTAAAAATCTCTATATATGAAGCAGCTATACGATTAATTAGCCAGTTTGAAGAGAGTCTTGATACTCCTATAATTAATCCTAAAATAGAGGAAAAGACTATTCCCCAAAAAGAGACAATTAAAGTATTTAAAAGCCCAACTTTATAAACATCCCAATGGGTATCTTGAGGAGAAAAGGGAATTGGAGACTCTGTTATATCAAAGCCAGCTGTGGCATTTAAAAAATCAAATCCTGTTTTAATTCCCCTTTGTTCTATATTGTGAGCAGTATTTTGAGCTATATATACAATAAAAAGAACAAATCCTACAATTGTAATAATTTGATAGATAACTCCCCTCACTTTTTCATTGCGCAAAAAATCCATCTATATCCTTTGGCAAAAGCAGTTATTTGTAGATAATTAATTATCTATAAATAACTACTCTATACCTTAAATAAAAGAGGCAAAAAGCCCCTATTATCTAAATGGAGGAGAGTATTGAATTCCACCTTGAGTCCAAAGAGCATTCAAGCCTCTTTTAATTTTTAAAGGAGTATTAATACCTACATTTCTCTCAAATATTTCGCCATAATTTCCAACTTGCTTAATGGCTCTATAAAAGCACTCTTTATCAAGCCCAATATTCTTACACATATTTCCTTCAATTCCTAAAAGTCTTTTTACTTCTGGATCATTAGTAGTAGCTTTTATTTTATCAATATTTTTAGAAGTAATTCCCTTCTCTTCTGCAGTTAAAAGAGCATTTCTTGTCCATTTTGCAATATCAAACCATCTATCATCACCATGTCTAACAGCAGGCGCTAAAGGCTCTTTAGAGATAATCTCTGGCAAAATTATATATTTTTCTGGATGTTTCATTTTTGATCTTTGAGCATATAGCCCTGATGCATCAGTTGTTACCACATCACATCTACCAGATTCAAAAGCTTTATTTACTTGATCATTAGTATCAAATGTAATTGCTTTATATTTCATATTGTGACTTCTAAAATAATCAGCTAAATTAAGCTCTGTTGTAGTTCCAGCCTGAATACAAATAGTTGCTCCATTTAACTCTTTTGCACTCTTTACACCAAGAGATTTTGGAACCATAAATCCTTGCCCATCATAATACATTACACCAGCAAAATTGATTCCAAGGGCAGTATCTCTTGTTTCTGTATTTGTAGTATTTCTTGATAAAATATCAATCTCACCACTTTGTAAAGCAGTAAAACGCTCTTTTGCATTTAGTGGAACATATTTAACCTTACTACTATCTCCAAGAACCATAGCCGCAAGCGCACGACAATAATCTACATCTAATCCTCTCCAATTTCCTTTTGAATCAGCCTCACTAAATCCTGGCAAAGAGGTATTAACTCCACACTTTAATACACCAGCCTTTTTTACATCTTCTAATGTTCCTGCCATAGATACAGAAGCCATTAAGGCAGCAGCAAGGGATAGCTTAAGTAACCTCTTCATAAATTCTCCTTAACTTTAATATATAAACTTTATAGTTTATTATAATCTCAATTAATTGGCTCTTAAATAAATAGCCATAGAGAGACTTTAAAACAAAAAGTAACAATAAATACCCCATTTAATCGAAAATTATTTAAGCAAATTTAAAAAAGCTTAAAAATAAAGAAGAAAAAAGAGGATCTAAAAAAGTAGCTTATTTTTATAGAATCTATAAAAACTATCCTCCTAAATATTTTTTTCTTACCTCATCATTACCTAATAAATTTTTTGCTTCATCTTTTAAGGTAATAGAGCCATTTTCTAAAACATATCCATAATCAGCAATATTTAAAGCAGCATATGCATTTTGTTCTATTAATAAAATAGTAATACTCTTTTTTAACTCTTTAATAATTTCAAATACCTCTTTTACAATTTTTGGAGCAAGTCCTAAACTTGGCTCATCAAGCATTAAAAGCTTTGGATTACTCATTAATGCTCTTCCAATAGCAAGCATCTGTTGCTCACCACCACTTAATGTACCTCCTTTTTGAGAGACCTTACTCTTTAAACGAGGAAAAAGTTCATATACTCTATCTCTATTTTTCTCAAAATCTTCATCATTATTAAATGCGCCCATTCTTAAATTCTCTTCTACTGTTAAATTTATAAATACCCTTCTTCCCTCTGGAACAAGAGAGATCCCCTCTTTTACAATTTTATGAGTAGGCCATTTAGAGATATCTTTATCTAAATAGATAACTTTTCCACTCTTTTTTACTAAATTAACAATAGCATTTAGAGTAGATGTTTTTCCCGCACCATTTGCTCCAATTAGAGTCACTATTGAGTTTTTGGGAATATCCATATCTATTCCTCTAACTGCTGCAATTACACCATATGATACTTTTAAATTCTCTACCTTAAGCATGATTAAAATCTCCTAAATATGCTGCTACAACTTTTGGATCTACAATTGCATCTTGAGGCTTTCCTTCAAAAATTTTAGCCCCATAATCTAATACAGTTAACCTATCACACACTCTATTTACAAATTTCATATCATGCTCAATTAATAAAATAGTTAGATCATATTCATCTTTTATAGTCTCAATCACATGTGCTAACTCATCAGTCTCTTTAGGGTTCATTCCTGCTGCTGGCTCATCTAATAATAAAAGCTTTGGGTTTGTAGCAAGAGCTCTTGCTATTTCTACTTTTCTTTGATTTCCATAACTAAGAGCTGTGGCTGGATAAGAGGCATATTGAGCCAAATCAAAAGCTTCTAATATTCCCATTCCTTCTATTCGTATTCTCTTTTCCCAACTATGATATCTTGGAAGGCGCAATATTGCCTCTAAATAAGAATATTTTATCTTTTGATGAAAACCAATTAAGATATTATCAAGAACACTCATACTTTTAAAAAGTCTAATATTTTGAAATGTTCTTGCAATACCTTTTGCTACTACTTTATTTGGCTTAAGACCAGTAATATCTTCACCATTAAAAATTATACTTCCTTCTGTTGGAGTATAATTTCCTGTAATAATATTAAAAATTGTAGTCTTACCAGCCCCATTTGGACCAATCAATCCATATATTTCACCCTCTCTTACAGAAAAGGTCAAATCCTTAATAGCCACTACTCCACCAAATTTCATTGTTACATTTCTAACTTCAAGGAGGGGTCTTTCCATCAATTACCCTTTTTCTTTCTAAGATCTCTAATTATGTCTATAAGCTCCTTATCTCCAAGGAGTCCTCTTCTTGCAAAGATCATCATTACTATTAATAAAATAGAGAAAATCACCATTCTAAGCCCAGGATGTGCACCAGTATGGTAACCAAAAATTACCATATCCTCATCTAAAAATCTCAACCACTCCATCCCAAACATAATTAATATAGTAGCAATTAAAGTTCCACTCATACTTCCAAGTCCACCTAAAACAATAATAATAAGCAACTGGAATGTAAGAAGGAAGCTAAATTGATCTGGAGTAATAGTACTAAGGAAAGATGCCATTAATCCTCCACCTACTCCCTCAAAAAAAGCACTTGTCATAAAAGCAATTGTCTTCATTTTAAAAGTATCAATTCCCATTGCTAAAGCTGCATCCTCATCATCTCTTACAGCTTTCATCGCTCTTCCATAACGAGAGTAGATAATATGAATCATAGCAATAAATGTTAAAAGAGCAATTCCACCAATCCACTCAAAATCTGCAATCTCTGGAATATCATTTAATCCTAATGAACCATTAGTATATTCTGGATTATTAATAGCAAAAATTCTAATAATAAAACCAAATCCCAATGTTACAATAGCAAGATAATCTCCTCTTACTCTAAATACTGGAAAAGATAATAAGAAAGCTAAAAGCATAGCCCCTATACCACCTGCAATAATTGCTACTAAAAAGGGAGCATGCATCTTTAAAACAATAGGAGCTGGATCTACAAGAGCAAACATATCAAGCTTAGTATCTGCTGGAATTAAAAATAAAGCAGTAATGTACGCACCAATTGCTACAAAGCCATTAGGCTCAAGAGAAAACTGCCCTGTAACCCCATTAATTAAATTGTAACTAAGAGCAAGAATAGCAAAAATTCCAATATTATTTAAGATACTTAAAGTATAACTATCAAGCGTTTGGTTAGCAAATACTATTAAACCATAAATTGCCATAATTATCAAAAGTTTTACAATTGCATTTTTCATAATCTATTCCTTAAAATCTACTTCTTTCTAAATCTTCACCCATAATACCTGTTGGTCTAAATAGAAGAACTAAAATTAAAAAGAAAAATGCAAAAGCATCCTTATATCCTCCAAGCTCTGGTTTAAGAGCTACAACCATAATCTCTGTAAATCCTAAAATAAATCCTCCAAGAACAGCTCCTGTTACACTTCCAATACCACCAAGAACAGCAGCAGCAAAAGCTTTAAGACCAACTATAATTCCCATTAAAGGATCTATTTCTGGATAGCTTATTGCATAAAAGACCCCTCCAACAGCAGCTAAGGCAGATCCTAACATAAATACAATAGTTATAATAAAATCTGCATTTACTCCCATTAATTTAACTGTTGGAATATCAAAAGCCAAAGCTCTAATAGCCATTCCATATTTTGTTTTATATAAAATCCATAAAACAACCAATAAAATTAAAATAGTAATAATTGGAATAATAATTGTAGTAACTGGTAAATATACAGAGCCAATCTTTAATACTTTAGAGAGATACTCAGGTGCTTTAAATGCTCTTGGAACACCACCATATAATACATTAAATAGATTTTCTAAAAAGAAACTAATACCAATTGCAGTAATTAAAAGAGATATTTTTGGAGCATCTCTTAATGGCTTATAGGCAATCTTATCAGTTAAGATGCCAGTAATTACAGCAGCTAATATTCCTACTAAAAAAGCTACTCCAAAAGGTAATCCTAAAGAGTAGGCACTATAAGTTAAAAATGCACCTACCATCATAATATCACCATGGGCAAAGTTAATTAACCTTAATACCCCATAAACCATTGTATACCCAATTGCAATTAGAGCATACATACTACCAAGACTAATTCCATTAATTAGCTGTTGCAGAAAAGTTGAGAGTTCCATCTATAACCTTTTATCTCTTTTTAAAAACAATAAAAAACCCATCTTTGATTTTTTATTGTTTTTAAAAAGAGATA
>JAADEA010000140.1 GCA_013153675.1 Campylobacterota bacterium | reverse complement strand
TTCCAAAAATGTAACCTAATGTTAACCCTATAACAGAAATTATTGCTAAAATCAAAACTATCTGAAAAAATGTGACCATACCCTCTCCTTTTGATAGTGTAGTTAAAATAGATTATATCATATAATAAAAGTTTCCTTCCAAAAATTAAAATAAAAATTTGAATCTAGTTTAAAAAAAGGGTAAAATTTCAAAAAAAGGCTCATATGAAACTATTAAAAATTTTAATAGTGATTATAACTTTTTTTACTCTTTTACTAGTAATCTATCTACAACTGCCCCACTCAACCCCTAAATTACTATATATACCATCAATTAATGAGCCATATTTTGAAGAGGCCCTAAAACTTCAAAAGATTCCTCTCAAACCCTTTGAACTAAAGCTCTTAGATAAATATAAAAAAGTTGAGTCCAAATGGATTAGATTAAACAAAGATAGAGTCTCTAAAATAGAGCTAATTAAAGCAATACTAAACAACCCTCCTCAAAAAACTAGAATAATGATTATGTATGGAGGCTCTTGGATTAAAGATTTTATAAAAACTATCTCCAAACAGGCCAATTTGGATTTTAATCAGACTCTAGCTACCTATTACAATCTAGCAGCCTTCAAAGAGGGAGGAATTATTGCTGGAAAATATAAAATCCCTTATAATACTACTCCAAACGCAACAATTGCCTATATGGTATATAAAAGCAATAGCTTTTTTAAAGAGATGGCAAAAAGATACCAAGTAGAGTTTGACTCAAAAGAGTTTAGAGAAAAAGTAATTATTGCCTCAATTATTCAAAAAGAGACATCTAGCTATGATGATATGCCATTTATTGCCTCAGTTATATATAATAGATTAAAAAAAGGGATAAAACTTCAACTTGATGCTACACTAAATTATGGCAAAAACTCCCATACAATTATTACCCCCACAATGATTAGAAACGATACCTCAAAATTTAATACATATAAATTTAAAGGCCTTCCACCATCTCCTATTGGAAGCTTTTCCAAAAGTGCCCTATTTGCCAGCTTTGCCCCAGCAAAGAGTGAGTATTTATATTTTGTAAAGAGAGGAAAGACTCATATATTTAGCTCAACTTATCAAGAGCATAAAAAGCATGTAAAAGCATATAAGGAGCGGGTATATAAAAATAGAGCAAAAAAGATAGCAAAGATATTAAAAGAGCCAATTAAAATAGAGCTAAACCTCTCTTTAAGATTTAAACCCGATTTATTAATATATAAACTTAAACTCAAATAAGATATAATTTTCAAAAAAAGTGAGGATAGATGTATATTCCTAAAGCTTCAAAATATGACCCAGATAACAAAGGACACTTTGGAATATTTGGAGGAAGATATGTTCCAGAGACTCTAATGCCTATTTTAGAAGAGCTAAATAGTGCTTATGAAAAGGTAAGATTTGATAAAGATTTTTGGAGTGAAGTTGATTACTACTATAAAAACTATGTGGGAAGACCCTCTCCTCTTTATTATGCAAATAATATCTCAAAAGAGTTGGGAGCAAAAGTATATCTAAAGAGAGAAGATTTAAACCATACAGGCGCTCATAAGATAAATCACACCATTGCTCAAGCTATATTAGCAAAAAGAATGGGCAAAAAAAGAGTAATTGCAGAGACTGGAGCTGGGCAACACGGCGTTGCTACTGCTACAGTTGCAGCTCTATTTGATTTGGAGTGTGAGATATTTATGGGAGCTAAAGATGTAAAGAGACAAGAGCTAAATGTCTTTAGAATGAATCTTCTTGGCTCAAAGGTCCACTCCATAAAAAGTGGAAGCCAAACTCTAAAAGATGCAATGAATGAGGCAATTAGATATTGGGTAAGCAATGCAAGAGATACATTTTATATTATAGGAACTGTTGCTGGTCCACACCCATATCCAATGATGATTAGAGATATACAATCAATTATTGGATATGAGACAAAAGCTCAAATATTAAAAATAGAAGGAAAAATGCCCGATTTTGTAATTGCTTGTATTGGTGGTGGAAGCAATGCAATTGGAATATTTAACCACTTTTTAGAAGAAGAGACCCAATGTATTGGTATTGAGGCTGGAGGTCTAGGAGTTGATACAAATCAACATGGAGCCTCTTTAGCAAAAGGCTCTCCTGGGGTGTTACATGGTCAAATGAGCTATCTTTTACAAGATGAAGATGGCCAGATTCTAGAAGCTCATTCAATTAGTGCTGGACTTGACTATCCAGGAATTGGACCAGAGCACTCCTATCTAAAAGAGCTAGGAGTAGTAAAATATGATAATATTACTGACAAAGAGGCTCTAGATGCCTTTGTGTGGCTATCTCAAAAAGAGGGAATTATTCCTGCATTTGAGAGTTCACACGCTATTGCCTATCTAAAAAAGATACCAAAAGATGAAATAAAAGATAAAATAGTTATAATTAACCTCTCTGGACGTGGAGATAAAGATATTATTCAAGCCAAAGAGTTATTAAATTTTAATCAAGGAGAGTAGATGCAAATAGAGTTTATTGAAAAGAAGATAGATGATATTAATGCAGATATAGAGATTATTGTTGTAGTAGATAAAAATTTTGACCATAGATTTGTAAAAAAATATAAAGAGGTATTAAAGAGTTTAGATTTTAAAGGGGAGCAAGATGAGGTTGTTTTATTAGCTGATTCTAAAAAGCTATTTGTTGGAAGTAACTCCCTCAATTCAAATGATATTAGAAGCGCAATTGCTTCAGCTGTAAGAAAGATTTTGGATAAAAAATATAAAAGCCTTAAAATTGCACTCTATAGCAAATTTGAAAAGTGCACTGCTACAATTAGAGCTCAAGCTGAAGGATTAAGCTTAGGGAGCTACTACTACAATCGCTATAAAAGAGATTTTAAAGTAGAGCTAGAGAGAATCATTATCTCTTTTGAGCCATATGACAAAACTCCTCCTATTGAGGCTCTAAAAGGGGCAATTGATAGAGGAATTAAGATTGCTTTGAGTGTAAACTTTGTTAGAGATATTGTAAATACCCCACCAGATGATTTCTATCCAAAGATTATGGCAAAGGTAGCAAAAGATATTGCAAATGAGTATAAATTAGAAGTTAATATACTAAAGAAAAAAGATATTAAGCGCGAAAAGATGAATGCTCTATTAGCAGTAGCAAGAGCTAGTAGTAGAGCTCCAAGGGTAATTCATCTAGCCTATAAGCCTAAAAACCCTAAAAAAAAGGTTGCTTTAATTGGAAAAGGATTAACCTATGATAGTGGAGGCCTTAGCTTAAAACCAAGCGACTTTATGGTTACAATGAAGCTTGATAAGAGTGGCGGGGCTGCAGTATTAGGAATTATTGAAGCAGTAGCAAAACTAAAATTGGATATAGAGGTTCATGGCTTTATTGGTGCAGTAGAGAATATGATAGGTGGCAATGCATATAAGCCAGATGATGTATTAATTACTAAAAGTGGAAAGACAATTGAGGTTAGAAATACAGATGCAGAGGGAAGAATTGTATTAGCCGATGTATTAGCTTATGCTCAAGAAAAGGTTGATGATGCAGATTACTATATCGACATAGCAACTCTAACTGGAGCTTGTGTTGTTGGACTTGGCCAATATACAATGGGAGTGATGGGAAATAATATAGATTTAATTGAAAAGTTTAAGTTTGCTGCAAATATTAGTGCTGGGGAGAGTGCTGCATATCTACCTTTTAATAGACATCTAAAAAAGAGTCTAAAGAGCAATATTGCTGATATTTGTAATATTGCCAATACACGATATGGGGGAGCAATTACAGCTGCAATGTTTTTGGATTTCTTTATTGAAGATAAAAATAAAGATAAGTGGCTCCATTTAGATATTGCTGGACCAGCATTTGTTGAGCATGAGTGGGGTGAAAATCCAAGTGGCGCTAGTGGAGCAAGTGTTAGAGCAGTTACTCGATTTATCGAAAAACTAACTGATAACAAACATTAAATCTCCTTTTGGAGATATATATGCAAGATTATATATTTGTATATGGGACTTTACTAAAAAAAATAAACCATCCAATGCATAATTTCCTAAAGCTATATAGCAGTTATATAGATGAAGGGTATATATATGCAAAACTATATGATTTAGGAAGCTACCCTGCAGCTATTAAAGATGAGACTAAAAGATATAAAACTTTTGGAGAGGTATATAAAATAAAACCGGGTTTTAAAAATAGGCTCTTTAAGATATTAGATAGATATGAGGGGTATATTCCTTCAAAACCTAACGCCTCTCTTTATATAAGAGCTATAGCAGATATATACTTGCCAGATAAGACTATTAAAGGCTCTACCTACTTTTATAATCAACCTCTGCCAAAGAGTGCTCGATTAATTAAAAGTGGAAAGTATAAAGAGCTATAAGATATCGTGGAGTCTATTTGCTTTTAATATTAAATCCCTAACCTCATCCCACTTCTCATTTTTAATACTCTCTTTATAGTTTTGAAGCTCCTTATCAAAAGCCTCAATTGCCTCTAGAAGATTCTCTTTATTCTGTTTAAATATATCTATCCACATATTAGGAGAGCTCTTTGCAATTCTACTCATATCCTTAAATCCACCACCTGCTAATGCAATAATTGCTTTAGGGTCCTCTTGTGCCATTACTGAATTAGCCAATGCAAAACTTACAGCATGTGGCATATGGGAGATAAATGCAGCATGTCTATCATGCTCTTTAGCATCCATATATATAATTTTCATCCCCAAATCTTTATAGATACTTTTAGCTTTATTAAGATGATAAGGGGTATTTTGCTCACTATCACATATAACTACAACTTTTCCTCTATAAAGATTCTTATCGGCAGCCAAAGGGCCAGCCTTTTCTGTTCCAGTCATTGGGTGAGAGGCAACAAAGTTTCCTCTAATTTTATTTGGAATTGATTTGACAATTTTTTCTTTTGTGCTTCCAAAGTCAATTATGGTAGTATTTTTAGAGACCCCCTCAAGCTCTTTTATAATCTTAATCATAGGCTCCACTGGAATTGCTAAAACAATCAAATCAACCTCATATAAATCTTTTATCTCATCAGTAATCTTATCAGCAATATTTAACTCCAGTGCTTTTAAGCAATGCTTCTCATTATGGTCCATTCCAATAATTTCAATTTTTCTATTTCTATACTCTTTTTTAAGAGCTAATGCAAAAGAGCCTCCCATCAATCCAAGACCAATAACTCCTACTCTCATTTAAACTCCTCCCACTTAGGCTCCTCCTCAAAGCTTGGAAATCCATCAAGTATCTGAAGAGGCTTAAAGTTTCTCTTATACTCAAACGCCTTGCAACCATCCACCCAATATCCCAGATATATCCATCTTTTCTTTAGAGCTTTAGCAAACTCTATCTGTTTTAATAGAGAAAAAGTCCCCAAAGAGTAATAGGCATAATCTGGGTCATAAAAAAAGTAGATAGAGCTAATTCCATCTTCTACAATATCAATCAAATCAACCCCAACTAGCTTATCATCTCTATAATATAGCACCTCTTTTCCAAAATCATAAGCCCCTTGAGCAAAATTTTCATAATACTCCATTGGGGTAATGCTTTTTCCACTCCACCCATCCTTTTTAGCTTTCCATGAGTGATATTTATTATATAATCTAATATGCTCATTTGTAACGGTTGGCTTTTGAACCACCAAAATGGTATCTCTATTTCTATTAAGAGCTTTTCTTTGAGATTTAGATGGCTTAAAACTATTAACATCAATTCTTAAGCTCTTGCACTCATTGCAATCTTTACAAATTGGATAGAAATAATAGTTACCAAATCTTCTCCAGCCTCTTTGAATTACAGCACTATTAAATTGTTTATTTGATATAGTTACATATTTATAGTTCATCCTAACATTGCGACCAGGAAGATATGCACACTCATAATCTAGGGTGCAAAAATCTGTTGATGGCGGATTTAATTTATCTTTATCTCTCATAGTTGCGATTGTATCAAAAAAAAGGTAAAAAAGTAGAAAAATGAAAAGTTTTTTATATCAATCTTTTGATGGGTATAGATTTAATAGCGACTCTATCTTCTTATTTCAATTTATAAAAGAGTTTAAAATTAAAGGAGATGTCTTAGATATAGGAACAGGCGTTGGAATTTTAACAATTTTAATGGCAAAATTTTTTAAAGCTAACTATTTTATTGTAGAAAAGCAAAAAGATATGTTAAAATATGCTGTTAAAAACTTTGAAGTTAATAAAGTTAATCCTATTATATATCAAGGCGATTTTATAGAGAAAAATATTACCAAACAATTTGATTTTATTATCTCAAATCCACCCTTTTATAGGGTAGATAAAAATAAGAGTCAAAACAGCTCTATAAATATCGCAAGATATGAAGAGCATCTACCATTAAATTTATTAGCTTCAAAGGTCTCTAGGCTTCTAAAGCCTAGAGGATACTTTATTTTTTGCTATGATGCAAAATTGATTGATGAAGTATTAAAAGAGTTAAAAGAGTATAGATTGCAACCTGAAGTGATTAGATTTGTCCATCCAAAAATTGATAAAGAGGCTAATATTGTGTTAATAGCCGCAAGAAAAAACTCAAAAGCTATGACAAAAGTATTACCACCCTTAGTGGTATTTAATAGCGATAATAGCTATACTACTAAAGCAAAAGAGGCATTTAAAATAGCTAATACTCACTCTATTAAGGCCTCTTATGATTAAAAAAGATGGATTTAACTATAGCTTTAATAGCAGCGCATGCGCTAGTTGTGGAGGAGAGTGCTGTATTGGTGAGAGTGGATATATATGGGTAAGTCGCCAAGAGATAGAAAATATTGCTAACTTTTTAAAGATAGATATAAAAGAGTTTGCAAAAGAGTATCTAATTAGAGCTAAAAATAGATACTCTCTTAAAGAGATAAAGACTCCACATCTAGGATATGCTTGCATATTTTTTGATATTCAAAAGAGGGTTTGCAATATATATGAGGTAAGACCAACGCAGTGTAGGAGCTTTCCATTTTGGGAGCAGTTTAAAAGTGATTATAATCAATTAATAAAAGAGTGTCCAGGAGTAATAGTAGATGAAAAATAGATTATTAATAGTTTTTACCGCCCTATTAATCACCTTTAGTGATGCAAAAAATATAGAGAGTGAAGATGAGTTAATTATAAAAGCTTTATATTATGAGGTAAATAATCCTCAAGAGGCAGCAAGAGTCTGGAGAGAGCTATTTAAGCTAACCAATAA
>JAADEA010000021.1 GCA_013153675.1 Campylobacterota bacterium | reverse complement strand
ATTTATAGATTTAGCAAGAGGAAGTTATTTAAGAGAACTTAGTGAAGAGGGGATTGAGATTTTACTCTATTTAGATAAGATGCTCCATGCTAAAGGAATGATATTTGATAATGAAGCCTCTTTAATTGGTTCTGTAAATTTAGATAATAGAAGTTTACTTTTAAATTATGAGATTGCTACTTTTGGTTATTCAAAAGAGGTTATATTAGAGATGGAGAAATGGATGAAGAGTTTAATGGAAAATACCACTATATACAAAGATAAAAGTTCTCCTTTTAAAGTGGTATTAGAAAATTTATTTAGAATTTTTGCCCCTATTTTGTAAGGAAGAGTGATGAAAAGAGTTTTGATTATATTAGCGCTATTTATTGGAATTATTGACCTACTGCTATTAGGTGGATGGCTCTATAATAATTTTGTAAATAATGCTCCATTACCAATAAAACCAGTAAAGAATAATAACTATTATTATAGAGTGTTTTTGACAAGCGATGATGGACCTTTAGCAATGAGCAAAAATTTAAATAGAGTTATTTTAGAAGAGAGAGTTCCTTTTACTCTATTTTTAGTTGGTAAACCAGCCTCAATTAATAAAAATCTATTAAAAGAGCTTGCTTTATATAAAAAAAATCCATATATTTCTCTTTGTAATCATAGCTTTTCTCATGCAAACTTTCACTATATTAAATATTATCAAGATCCAGATAATGTTTTAGATGATTTTTTAAAAAATAGAGATTTTTTAGAATTAGAGTGTAATTTAGCAAGACTTCCTGGAAGAAATATTTGGAGAATAGGCTCAATAAGTGAAGGAGAAAAATCAGGATCACGGGCTGCTAATTTACTTGCTTTAAATGGGTTTGATATAGTTGGTTGGGATATTGAATGGCATATGGATAGGAGAGGAAAGATATTAGAGTCTCCAAAAGAGATCTATCATAAGATTTTAGATGCTCTATATAAAGATAAAACCCACTCAAATGGAGATTTAGTTTTATTAATGCATGATCAAATGTTTAGAACAAAAGAGGATATGAATAAATTAAAAGAATTAATCAAACTATTAAAATCAAATTCTTTTATTAAACTTGCCTCATTAAAAGAGTATAATAGTAAAAAAGAGTAAAATAGGCAAGATATGAGAAGATTGTTTGTTTTGGGGATATTATTGGTTATTGTATGTATTTTATCTACTATAAAAGAAAAAAGAGTCTATTTATATTTAACAAGCGATGATGGACCTCTTGTTTGGAGTAAAAATTTAAGTGAAGTTGTCAATAGAGCTCAAGTACCAGTTACACTATTTTTGGTAGGCTCTCCTGTAAATATTAATCATCATCTAAAAAAATATTTAAATATTTTAAAAAAGAACAAAAATTTGCTTTTATGTAATCATAGTTTTTCTCATGCATATTTTCATTATAAAAAGTATTATAAAGATCCAAAAGGGGTAGAAAAGGATTTTTTAAAAAATCAAAAGTTTTTAGAGCTTAACTGCTCTTTTGGGAGACTTCCAGGAAGAAATATCTGGTTTTTAAAAAAGTATCAAAATAAGATAGGCAGTAATGAGTATAAATGTGCAAAAAGATTATATAAAAATGGTTATTTAATATTTGGTTGGGATGTAGAGTGGAGATATAACTTTAGAGGCTTTAAAAATATGAGTGCAGATGAGCTTTATAGTAAAATTAAAGAAGAGATTAAAGAGAACAAAAAGAGGGATATTGTAATTTTAATGCATGATTGGAGCTTTAAGAGTAAAGAGAGTAAAAAAGAGTTTTTAAAATTTGTAGAGCTTGTAAAGTTTGATCCATTATTAGAGTTTAAGAGTTTAAAGGAGTATAGAGGTCATTGAAAAGAGTAATAGATTTTTCTAAATATAGTTCTATTAAGATTGGTCCAAAAATAGAAGTAGATGTTATAGAAGATGAAAAGATAGGTGATAGATTTTTAGTTGGCGGTGCGAATAATCTATTAATATCTCCAAACCCTCCTAAATTGGCAATTTTAAGTAAAAAGTTTGATTATATAGAAATATTTAAAGATTATATAGAGATAGGTGGAGCTACTAAAAGTGGAAGAATTATCTCTTTTGCAAAAAAAAATAATATAGCAGGGTTTGAATTTTTAGGGAAGCTTCCTGGAACTCTTGGAGGGCTTATACAAATGAATGCGGGGGTAAAAGAGTATGAGATATTTAATATTTTAGAGGAAGTTTTTATTGATAATAGATGGTATAAAAAGTCAGAAATAAAATATGGTTATAGATATACGGATATTAAGGGAGTAATAAAAAGAGCAAGATTTAAAATAAGTTTTGGTTTTGATAATGAACTTTTAGAAAAATTAAGTAATCTTAGAAAGAATCAGCCAAAAGAGCCAAGTGCTGGGTCTTTTTTTAAAAATCCACAAGGAGAGTTTGCAGGGAAATTGATTGAAAGTGTTGGATTAAAAGGGAAAAGAGTTGGAAATATGGCATGGAGCAATATTCATGCAAATTTTTTAATAAATTTAGGGGGTGGGAAGTTTAGCGAAGCAATGGAGCTTATTAATTTAGCAAAAGATAAGGTTTTAGAGAGGTATGGTATCTTATTAGAAGAAGAGGTTAAAATTTTAAAGCAAGATTAAAATCGAAACTTTTGTTATTATTATAAAAGCAAAATATAAAGGGTGGTAATGAAGGTTACAAAATATGATGCAAATGGTAATGATTTTATAATCTTTCATTCAAATAAAAAAGAGAAAAGAAATGAGTTAGCTAAGATTTTATGCGATAGACACAGAGGAGTAGGAGCAGATGGAATGGTGGTTCTTGTTCCTCATCCAGAGTATGATTTTGAGTGGGAGTTTTATAATAGTGATGGAAGTGAAGCTACAATGTGTGGAAATGCTACAAGGGCAGTAGCTCACTATGCAGTAGAAAAAGGAATTAGTATTAATAATAGGGCAGAATTTTTAACAGGAGCTGGGGTTATAAGAGCTGAGGTAAATGGACTTTATGTAGTAACAGATATGCTTCCTCCAAAAATTATTCAAAAAGATATAGAGGAGTTTGGAGAAAATTGGTGGCTAATTGATACTGGGGTTCCTCATTTAGTATCTCATAGAGATTCAATTGAAGAGTTTGATTTAGATATGGCAAGGGCTCTTAGAAAAAAATATGATGCAAATGTAAATATTTATACTATATCTAAAGATGAGATGAGAGTAAGAACATATGAAAGAGGAGTAGAAGATGAGACATTAGCTTGTGGAACAGGAATGATGGCTTGTTATGTAAGAGCAAGAGAAGAGAAGATGGCAAGAGATCTTTGTGTAGTTTTTCCAAAAAGTAATGATGAGCTCTATTTTGAATATAAAGATGGAATATATAGATTTGGCGGAAAAGTTACCAAAACATTTATTGCTGAGATTACAAGAGATTTATAAGGTGTTAATATGTTGATGGAGCCAGAGTGTCTATTGTGTCTTTATAATCAAACTCTAAGAGCTGCAAATATTTTAGATCTTCCAAAAGATGAGAAATTTAAAGTTATGCAAAATAGTGCTAAAGTCTTATCTTCTATAAATGTAAAACAAACTCCTCCAGAAGCAGCTGCTATTTTATATCCTTCTATTGCAAAAATTTTAAATAAAGATGATATTTATAAAGATGTTAAAAAATTATCAAGAAAAAGGGCAAAAGAGATATTAAAAAGAGTTCCCCAAAAGGATAATTTAGAAGATATATTAAAAATTGGTGTTATTGGTAATGTAATGGATTTTGCCACAGAAGTTATGTTTGATATTGACAAAGAAGTTGAAAATATTTTTACAACCTCTTTTGAAATTAATGATATAGCTTTATTTGAAAAAGAGTTAAAAAATGCTAAAGAGCTCCTAATTATTGGTGATAATGCAGGAGAAGACATCTTTGATGCAAAGATGGCAACTTTAATTAAAAACAAATTTACAAATTTGACAATATACTATTTTACAAGAGGTAAACCTATAATTAACGATATTACTTATAATGAAGCAATAGAGGATGGATTAGATAAAGAGATGATAGTAATAGATAGTGGCGTTGATACACCAGGATTTATATATGATAGAGCTAATAATGAGGCTAAAGAAGTCTATAATAGAGTAGATTTGATTTTGGCAAAAGGTATGGGTAATTTTGAGACAATGGAGGGTATTGATGATAATAGATTGTTTTTTCTATTTAAAGTTAAATGTCAGGTAGTCTCAAAAAGAGTTGGAGCTAAGGTTGGTTCTATTGTATTTAAAAAAAATCAAAAAGTGTAGTAAAATTCTAATATGAGTAATGCACCATCTACTATAAAGTATTTATCTTTAAAAGTATTAAAAGATCCTATTGCTCTATTAGAGATTTATCATGACTTAGAGCATGATTATTATTGGAGTGATGATTTTTCTGCTGAGTTTTATATTGCTCAAGCTAAGGCGGGCTTTATAGCAGCTACTGAAACATTTGGAAAAAATGAGATTTTATTGCCAGAGTTACAAAGAAGTTATGCCATATTGGATTTTGATAATTTGCATATTGAGCGAAATGTAAAAAGATTAATTAAAAGTAGAGATTTAAAAATAGAGATTTCAGTTGATTTAAAAGATGCATTTTTAGGAATTAATAACTATCATAAAAATAGTTGGCTCACATATAAATATTTAGATACTTTAAATAGAGTTAATGCAAAAGGTAAAAAATATTTTAGAGTAATTTCTGTTTTAATTAGGGATGAAGAGAGCAAAGTTCCAATAGCAGGAGAAATTGGATATATTATTAAAAAAACATATACAAGCTTAAGCGGCTTTAGCTCTAAAGAGAAATATTTTAGAAATTATGGTAAAGCTCAAATGGTACTTCTTGCTAACTATTTAAAAGATAGAGGATTTGAGTTTTGGAATCTTGGTCATCCATATATGGAATATAAATTTGCTTTAGGAGCAAAAAGAGTAGATAGAATAACTTTCTTACAAAGGTGGTTAAAAGCTATGAAAAGGAAGACATATTGAAAAGATATACTTTTAATATTGTAGCGTTGATATTTTTGATTTTGGTAGTAGGACTTTTTGCTAATAAAAGCTCAAAAGATGGATGTAAATCTTGTCAAAATAGAGTTATTAGTGTTTTTGAAAAGAATAAAGATTCGGTTGTATTTATTACTACTGCAAAAGAGATTTTAGATCCTTATACAAGAAATATTTATGAGATTCCAAGAGGTGCTGGAAGTGGAATAGTTTGGGATAAAGATGGAGATATTGTCACTAATTATCATGTAATAAAGGGAGCAAGCGATGCGATTATTAGATTAAAAGGTGGTGCTACTTTTAATGCTAAATTAATAGGTGTGGCTCCTCAGTATGATTTGGCTCTTTTAAAGATAGATGCTCCATCTAAACTTTTAAAACCAGCTAAAATTGGGGATAGTTCCAATTTGAAAGTAGGGCAATTTGTGCTTGCAATTGGAAATCCTTTTGGTCTTGATTGGACATTAACAAGAGGGATTATCTCTGCTTTAGGTAGAGAATATGTAACAGGAGATGGATATAAAATATATAATGTAATTCAAACAGATGCAGCCATTAATCCTGGTAACTCTGGAGGACCTCTTTTAGATTTAGATGGTAGGTTAATAGGGGTAAATACTGCAATCTATTCTACTTCTGGATCGAGTGCTGGAATAGGTTTGGCTATTCCTATAAATAAAGTAAAAAGTGTTATAGAACAACTAAAGGAGTATGGTTATTATAAAGAGCCATGGCTTGGCATTATTATAGATAAAGGCTTAAATAGATATGTAAAAGAGAGATATGGAATAAAAGGGGTAGCTATTGTTAGAGTTGTAAGAGGAAGTGGAGCCTATGATGCTGGCTTAATTGGAATGGAGATCTCTCCAGATGGAAGATTGTTGGCTCTTGGAGATATTATTAAAAAAATTGATGGAGAGAAAGTTAAAAAGATTGAGGATATTTATAAAATTTTGCAAAAGCATAAGGTGGGGGATATTTTAAAAGTTGAGGTATTAAGAGGAAAAGAGAGAAAAGTTTTTAAGGTTAAATTGAAAGAGAGAAGATAATTAGCTCTCTAAGAAACTCTTTATTATTTGATAATTTAGTTCATGTGGAAAGTAGTGAGTAATATTTTCTAAAATATGTAGCTTGCTATTTTTAGCATCTTTAAATATCTCTTCTGCCAATTTATAATCACAACCAATATCCTCTTTTCCTGTGTATATTTCAATATTAAATGGATCTAATTTTTTCTCTTTTGCATATTTTAAGAGTTTATAAGCACGAGGAGGTCTTGAACAATATCCTTTTCTAAAGTGAGATTTGCCTAATACTGGACCTAAAAGTAATATTTTTCCAGGAAAAATATCTGGTAAGAGTTCTATTATAGTATGCATAATTAAATATCCACCATATGATCTGCCTATAATTTTTGCCTCTTTATCCCAAAAGTTACTTTTTATATCGTTGGCGATAATTTCAATTTGTTTTTGGATAGGATAGACCTCAAATTCTCCTAAAACTTCTCTTCCATAAATCTTATAACCAAGATCAGAGATTATTTGTCCAATTGTTCCTGTAAGTTTGCTTCTTCTGCCAGGAAGGAAATAGACCTCTTTTGGATTCAATCACTTTCCTTTAATAAGCAAGATTTTATATTATAGTTATTAATTAGGATTTGATTAAAAAATATTGCAAAAGAAAAAGCTTGGGTTTTAATTCGTTTTTTCTAAAGTAGAGTTTTTTTTGTGGATGGTATAAAGAAGTTAAAATTTTGTAAAATAAATATTTTTTAGAGAATTATAAAGCACTTTATGATTTTTTACTTTAAGTGGGGTCTTTTTATAAAATATTGGTTTTACAGTAAGGGATATAGTAGTAATATCAATAACTATTTAATCTTCTTTCTATCAAAGTATGGTCTTAAGCGTATGCTATGCGAAAGCTTTCGCATAAATGCATCGCCGCAAATATAGGCAAAGCCCTTAAGACTTTAGCAGATAAATTGCTTTAACTTGGTGATTGAGTGGGGACAAAGTGATGTGCATAATTGCACTACTTTGGCAGAGAGGTTAAAACGCAAAACAATTTGCCTTTACTTAACGATTTTCCTCCTTTTAAAGTTGGGTTTATCTATGAAATCTTACGGTATTCTTTATTTATCTCTCCAAAATGCAGAGTCTCAATCCCCTTAAAGTCGGGTCTGGTTGTTCTACGAATTACACAAAGCTAC